>JALOOU010000084.1 GCA_025454255.1 Desulfobacterales bacterium
GTCGACCAGCACCAGGTCCTTGTCGACGGAGGTGATCACCCCGGTGACCACTTCGCCCTCCTTGAACTGGCCGAAGCTGTCCTCGTACATCATCATGGAGGGCTCGCCGGCGTCCTGGCCGGCCTCTTTGGCCTCGGCCGCCGCATCCGCCGGCATGCGGGTCGTTTCGTCTCTTTCCGCGTTGGTTGTGATGTTGACCATAGACGTGATCTCCTCCCTTTGGCACCGGTCCGCAGGAGCCGGCATGTGTTAATTAACCGTTTGCTTTTAGCAGACTGGCGGAAAAAATCAACGATAAAATGGGGGGGGGGCGGCGGCGGGGCCTTCCCGCGGACGGCGGACGGGCGGCGGGCGGGCCGCTACGGGGAGCCGGGGCGCGCCGCCAGTTTGGCGTTCACGTGGCGCAGCATCTGCTCCACCACCTGGGCGACGGTGAGCTCGGAGGAGTCGATGCAGACGGCGTCCGCCGCCGGCGTGAGCGGCGCCAGGGCGCGCGTGCGGTCCTGCGCGTCCCGCCGGTGCAGGTCGCGCGCCACCTCCTCCAGGTCGGCGCCCCCCCGGGTGCGCAGCTCGGCATACCGGCGCTGGGCCCGGGTGGCCTCCGAGGCGCTCAAAAAGAACTTCAGGTCCGCCTCGGGAAACACCACCGTGCCCATGTCGCGGCCCTCGAACACCACCGCCTTCTCGCGGCCGAGCTCCTGCTGCACCTTCAGCAGGAAGGCCCGCACCACCGGCCGGGCGGAGACCGTCGATGCCAGCATCGACACCTCGGGGCTGCGGAGGCGCTCGGTGATGTCCTCGCCGTCCACTAAAATGCGGGGCCCGGCCCGGCCGCGCGCGAACTCGATCCGCAGGCCGGCGAGCATCCGGCCCAGCGCCGCGTCGTCCTCCGGGGCCACGCCCCGCACCCGCGCGGTGTGCGCCACCCCGCGGTACAGCGCGCCGGTGTCGACGTACCGATAGGCCAGCCGCTCCGCCAGCTCCCGGCTGACGGTGGTCTTGCCGGCGCCCGCCGGCCCGTCGATGGTGATGAGCAGCTTCGGCATGAACGATGTCCCGCGCCCGGCGACGGCGGGCCTCAGGCCCCCAGCACCTGCCGCAGCGCTTCGATGAACCGCAGGTTCTCCGCGCGCCGCCCCACGCTGACCCGCAGGTGCTGCGGGTAGCCGTAGCCGGCGAGCGGCCGCACGATGACCCCGCGGTCGAGAAGCGCCTCGAAAACGGCCTGCGCCGGCCGGGGGACTTCAAAAAAGAGAAAATTGGACTGGCTGGGCAGGCAGTCGAGCCCCGCCTCCCGGAGCGCGTCGTAGAGGAAGTCGACGCCCGCGTGCACCGTTTTGAGGGTGCGCTCCAGGAACCTGAGGTCGCCCAGGGCGGCCGCGGCCGCCTTCTGCGCCGGCAGGCTCACGTTGAAGGGCTGGCGCACCCGGTGCAGAACCTCGGCCACCGCGGCCGGCATGATGCCGTAGCCGATGCGCATGCCGGCCAGTCCGTAGGCCTTGGAAAAGGTCCGCAGCCCCACCACCGGCCGGTCCCCGTTGACGTAGTCCCGGCTGTCGGGGTGCTCGGCCGCCCGCACGAACTCGATGTAGGCCTCGTCCAGGACGAGCAGGACATCGGCCGGCAGCGCCGCCAGCAGCGCCTCGAGCGCCGCGCGCCGGACCATGGAGCCGGTGGGGTTGTGGGGCGAGTTCACGAACACCATGCGCGTGCGGGGGGTCACCCGGCCGGCCATGGCCGCGAGGTCGTGGCAGTAGTCGGCCAGCGGGACCGCCACCGGCACGGCGCCGGCCGCCCGGGCCGCGATCTCGTACATCGCAAACGAGGGCCGTGCCATGATGACCTCATCCCCGGGCTGCAGGAAGGCCGTGGCCAGCATGCCGATGATCTCATCGGAGCCGTTGCCGAGCACGATGTTGCCGGGGGCCAGATCCAAACGCGCGGCGAGCGCGCGGGTGAGCTCGTACCCGCCGCTCTCGGGGTAGCGGTGCACGCCCGAAAGGGCCTGCCGCGCGGCCTTGACCGCCTGCGGCGAGGGGCCCAGCGGGTTTTCGTTGGAGGCGAGCTTGACGGCGCCGCGGACCCCCCGCTCGCGTTCGAGCTCCTCGACCGGTTTGCCGGGCACATAGGCCGGAATGGCAAGTATGTGGGCGGGCACGTTGAGTTTCATGGCTGGGACGCCGGCTGCGGCCGGCGGATGCCGTTTCCGGCGCGAGGCTACCGGCCCTCCGCCGCCTTGCGGCCGGCCTCCAGGGCTTTCAGGTTGAGGGGCATCAGCTTGGCCTTTTCGGCGAATTTCTTCTGGACGGCATGCGTGAGCGACTCGAAGCGCACCACGCGGCTGCGCGCCACGAAGGCCGCCAGCGCCACGATGTTGGCGGCCTTGACGTTTCCCAGCTCCCCGGCGACCTCGATGATGGGCACCCGGAGTTCGTCCACATCGGACCGGCCCGCACCGATCGGGATGATCGAGGAGTTGACGAAGACGACGCCGCCGGCCTTCACCGTCGGCGAAAATTTCTCGAGCGAGGGGCGGTTCATCGCCACCAGGTGCCGGGGGTTGCGGATGATGGGGGAGCCGATGGGCTGGTCGCTGATCACCACGGTGCAATAGGCCGTTCCGCCGCGCATCTCCGGACCGTAGGAGGGGATCCAGACGACCTCGCGGCCCTCGTCCATGGCCGCCTGGGCCAGGATCTGCCCCATGAGCATGACCCCCTGTCCGCCGAACCCCGCAAACTGGACCTCACTCTGCATGTTTCCTCCCCGCGGCCGGATTCAGGCGGCCGGCTTCCGGCGTCTTGTATTCTCCCAGAGGGTAGTACGGAAGCATCTTCTCCTCGACCCATTTGAGCGCGTCCACCGGGGTCACGCCCCAGTTGGTCGGGCAGGTGCTGAGCAGCTCCACCAGGCTGAAGCAGGTGTCGGCCGCCTGGTAGCTGAAGGCCTTGCGGATCGCCTTCTTCGCGCGGTTGATGAACTTGGGCGCGATCAGGGCCTCGCGGGCGATGTAGGCGGGGGTCTCCAGCGCGGAGAGCAGCTCGGCCACTTTGACCGGCATGCCGGTCTCCGCCACCTTGCGCCCGAAGGGCGAGGTGGTGGTGCGCTGGCCGGGCATGGTGGTGGGCGCCATCTGGCCGCCGGTCATGCCGTAGACCGCGTTGTTGATGAAAATGGTGGTGAATTTCTCGCCGCGGTTGGCGGCGTGGATGATCTCGCTCATGCCGATGCTCGCCAGGTCCCCGTCGCCCTGGTAGGTGAACACCATCAGGTCGGGGCGCACCCGCTTGATGCCGGTCGCCATGGCCGGGGCGCGGCCGTGGGCCGCTTCCTGGAAATCGAAGCTGAAATAGTTGTAGCACAGGACCGCGCAGCCGACCGGGGCGATCCCGACGGTGCGGCCGCGGATGCCGAGCTCGTCGATGACTTCGGCCACCAGCCGGTGGGCCACCCCGTGGGTGCACCCCGGGCAGTAGTGGGTGACGACATCGGCGAGCGCTTCGGGCCGGTGAAATGCTTTTCCCATGATGTTGGCTCCTGTTCGTGAGGCCGGCGGGCGTTGCGTTCCTCGCCGGGGTGCTCCTGCCGCCGCATTACAGAGATGGGCCGCCCCAGTCGGCCGCACGAGGCGTTCTCGCTCAGAGCAGCTTGCGAACCGCCTCCATGACCTCCTCCGGCGTGGGGACCTCGCCGCCGCACTTGCCGTACCAGTGGACCGGCGCGACCCCCTTGACGGAGAGCTCCACGTCCTCCACGAGCTGGCCCATGCTCATCTCCACGCTGATGACAGCGCGGCAGCCGGCCTTGGAGGCCGCGTCGTAGACGGCCTGCTTGGGGAACGGGAAGAGCGTCTGGGGCCGCACCATGCCGACCTCGACGCCGTCGCGCTTGAAGTTGTCGATCACCGTGCGGCACACGCGGCTCATCGTGCCGTAGCTCACGATCAGCACGCGGTAGTCCCCGGCGAGGTTGTAGGGCTCGCAGCGGACCTCCTCGCGGACCATGCGATCGTACTTGGCCTTGAGCTTCTGGTTGTGGGCGTTGAGCTCCTCGGGCACGAGGTAGAGCGTCTTGACGAGGTTGCGCCGGGCGCTGCCGCGCGTCTGCATGCCGTTGGTCGCCCAATCGTCCTTGTTGGAAGGCTGGCTCTGCAGGTGATCCGGGAACTCGACCGGCTCCATCATCTGGCCGATCAGGCCGTCGCCCAGGATCATGACCGGGTTGCGGTATTTTTCCGCCAGCGGGAAGGCCGCCCTTGACCGACTGGAAGTAGTCCGCCTGGGAGGGCAGGATGCCGCCCAGTCCGGGGCCGCCGCGCATGATGTTGACGAACACCGCCGGGCACTGGGCGGCCGTGATGTAGCTGATGCCCTCGGACATCAGGCTGATCCCCGGGCTCGAGGAGGTCGTGAAGACCCGGGCCCCGCAGGCGGCGGCGCCGAAGATCATGTAGGCGACCGCCACCTCGCTCTCGCCCTGCACGAAGCAGCCGCCCTCCTCCGGCAGCCGCTTGGAGAGGTATTCGGCCACCTCGGACTGGGGGGTGATCGGGTAGGCGAAGTAGTTCAGGCAGCCGGCGCGGATGGCCGCCTCGCCGATGGCCTCGTTGCCCTTCATCAGCACCTTGCCCATCTCATGCCCTCCGTTTCGCGCGGCCGGCGCTCTCGCCGGCGATCTCGTTGATGGCGATGGCCACATCCGGGCAAACCGTGCAGCAGATCGCGCAGAAGATGCAATCCTCCGGCCGCGCCTGGACGGCCGGGAAATAGCCCTTGAGGTTCACCTCGCCGGCGATCGCGAGGACACTCTTGGGGCAGGCGACCACGCACAGCCCGCATCCCTTGCAGCGGTCCTTGTCGATGACGTGCTCGTAGCTCATGCGATCTCACTCCTCCTGTCGGCCCGGCGGCCGCGCTGTTTTCCACGGGGGCACCAGCTGCCGGCGGATCGCCAGCAGCGGGCAGGCAAGGCGCGCCGCGGCCACCTCGCCCAAAAGCTCCTCGGCCGCGGTGATGCACACGAGCGGCAGCCGGCTCTCGCGCGCGAGCGCCTGCATGAACCGGTAGCCCTCCTCGATCTGCCGCGCCGTGGTCTCGTCGATCAGGTTGGCGTTGCCGATCAGGCCGGTGACCGGCAGCTTCGCTGCCGCTTCGATCTCCCGGCGGACCCTCAGGCAGCCGGCCAGGGTCCCGGTCGCCGGGCGCAGGGGGTTGACCACCTGCAGCACCTGCGGCGGCGCCGCCGCGAAGGCGTCCCCCAGGGCCGCCAGCACCCTGCCGCCGACCGGGTCGCCGCCGGCATCCAGCAGGGTGAGCCCTTCGGCCTGGCGGATGATTCCCGCCACCACCGGGCTGAGCACCGGCAGCTCGGAGTGGAGGTACTGCCGGGCCGGCAGCACGACCTCGATGCCCAGCTGCGCGAGCGGGTCCCTGAGCTCGCGCGAGCGGAAGTAGGGGTTCACCAGGTCGAGGTCGGCCAGGCGCACCGGCATGCCCGCCAGCCGGTGGTGGATCGCCAGATGGATGGCCACCTCCGACTTGCCGCTGCCGTAGCTGCCGACGATGACGACGATGCCTGCCAGCCGCAGTTCCACCCGGCCCCCGTTCGCTGGGTTTGGCTTTTGCCTGGCCGGACCCGCAGCGGGCAAAAAGCCGAATCGCATTCTTAGAAGCTTATGCGCAGCCTGTCAAGCGATTTGCGACTCCTCCGGCGGCGCGTTCCCGCGATTGGCCCTTCCGCTGGGCCCCGGGCTGTGCTAAGGGCTCGTGCATGGGAGCCGTTGCAACCGGACTGGAGCGTCTGATCGAATCCCCGCCGCGCTGGCTGGCCGGCCGGCGGCTGGGGCTGCTGTGCAACCCGGCCTCGGTGGACCGGCGCCTGCGGCACGCCCGGCTGCTGGTCAACGCCAGGTTCCCGCGCGCCCTGCGCGCCCTCTTCTCCCCGCAGCACGGGTTTTTCGCGGAAAAGCAGGACAACATGATCGAGTCCGATGACCTGCTCGACCCGGTCCTGGGCATTCCGGTCTTCAGCCTCTACGGGCGCACCCGCATCCCCACGCCGGAGATGTTCGCCGACATCGACCTGCTGCTGGTGGACCTTCAGGACGTCGGCACCCGCGTCTACACGTTCGCCGCGAGCCTCGCCTACTGCATGGAAACCGCCGCCGCGTGCGGCAAAACGGTCGCGGTGCTGGACCGGCCCAATCCGGTCGGCGGGCGGGCCGTGGAGGGCAATCTGCTCAGGCCCGAGTGGGCCTCCTTCGTGGGGCGCTACCCCATCCCCATGCGCCACGGCCTGACCTTGGCCGAATTGGCCCGGCTTTGCAACACCCGCTTCGGGATCGGCTGCGAGCTGAAGCTCGTCCCCATGTCCGGCTGGCGCCGCGACATGCTGTTTGCGGAGACGGGGCTTCCCTGGGTGGCGCCCTCCCCCAACCTGCCCACGCCGGCCGCGGCGGCGGTCTATCCCGGGCAGGTGCTCTGGGAGGGGACGAACGTCTCCGAGGGGCGCGGGACGACCCAGCCCTTCGAGCTGTTCGGGGCGCCCTTCATCCGCCTTGCGGCGCTGGAGGGCGAGGCGGCGCTGACGCCGATCGAGGGGGCCGTCCTGCGGCCGGCCGTGTTCGAACCCACGGCCCACAAATGGCAGGGCCGGGCCTGCCAGGGGTTTCAGATCCACGTCACCGACCCGCAGCGGTTCGCGCCTTACCGCGCCACCCTGCGGCTCGTGCAGGCGCTGCTGCGCCACCACCCGCAGGAGTTCGCCTGGCGCCCGCCCCCCTACGAGTACGAGCATGAGCGCATGCCCATCGACCTGATCATCGGCGACGGCGCGGTGCGCCGCCGGCTCGAGGCGCTGGAGCCGCTGGAGAGCATCGAAGCCTCGTGGCGGCAGGAGCTGGCGGAGTTCGACGCGCTGCGGCGGGAGGTCTTTCTCTACCGCGACTGAGGCGCGGGGGCCACGCACATGGGAGTTCACGGAGAAGCGATGGGCGCAACCGACACTTCCCAACCGGACCGCTGGGTCCGGATGCGCTTCCGCAGGAACAAGGTCTGGGTGGCGGCCGACGCCGCGGGCCGCGCGCTCCAGGCCGGCGGCCTGGCCCGCATCAAGTACCAGCTCGACCAGGACCAGGACTATCGGGTGCGCGCCGACGCCCTGCGGCCGCTCGAGGAGCCGCTGCCCGCGCCCGAGCCGCCCCGGCCGGCGGCCGGCGCGCCGCCTGCCGCCGGAGCCCCGGCGGCGGACGCCGTCCACATCTATACGGACGGCGCATCCTCCGGCAACCCCGGGCCTTCGGGCATCGGCGTCGTGCTGCTGCACGGGGCGCGCCGCAAGGAGATCGCCGAGTACATCGGGATCGCCACCAACAACATCGCCGAGCTCGCCGCCATCCGCCGGGGGCTTTCCGCGCTGAAAAAGCGGGACCTCCCGGTGCGGGTCTACACCGACAGCAGCTATGCCCACGGCGTTTTGACCCGCAACTGGAAGGCGAAAAAAAACCAGGAGCTGATCGCCGCCATCCGCCGGGAGATGCAGGCCTTCAGCGATGTGAAGCTGATCAAGGTGGAGGGGCACCGGGGCGTGGCGGAAAACGAGCGCGCCGACCGGCTGGCCGTCGGCGCGATCCAGGCGGCCGCCCGCCGGCGCTGAACCGTGCGCCGGCCGCAGCCGGCGGAGGCGATGGGCGGGCGGGGTCGCAAAAAAGCCCGGCCCCGCTGCGGGGGCCGGGCGCAGTCGATGTCGGCTCTACTCGGGCTTGCGCTCCGACTTGAGTGTTTCGAGCTCCTTCTTCAACTCGGAAATCTCGCTCTTGTATTTCTCCATCTCGTCGGGCGCCACCGTGCTCGAGGGCGTCTCGTCCTTCTTCCAGGAGTCCTTCATCTCGTCGAAGCCGAGGTAAATCGCCAGGCCGCCGCCCAGCAGCAACAGGGCCGGAATGGTGCCCTTGAGGACCGTGAGGAAATCAAACCACCACAACCCCAATCCGATCAACCCCAATGCTGCCGCGACGGCGCCGCCAACCAACGTTTTCATACGATCACATCCTCCTTTTCGTTTTCACAAGAGTACGGGGCGTTCGCCCCGCGATATCGGATCTCCATGGGAATGCCCTGCGCCGGACCGGCGCCGCCCGGGGTGCGCGCCTGCGGCGGCGCATCGCATCGAAAAACGGCTCTCAATCGGAGGTTTATAGCACAGCTCTTTCCTCAAGACAAGGCTATTTTGAACCTCGCGCCGCGCCGTTTCCGGAACGCGGCGCGGCCTGCCGCCGCGACCGGCCGGTTGCAAACCGGGCCCGGCTTTGGTATGTCTGCGGCCAATGGAATCGCCCCCATCCCCTGCCCCGCCCCCCGGCGGCCGGCTCCGTCGCTGGATCGACCGAACCCTGCACGGCACCCTGCACCACTACCGCAGCACATTGCCGCAGACCCCCGGCCCGATCCTCTCGCGGGCGCTCGCGCTTTTTTACTGCGGCGTCCGCCTGGAGGAGCCGCAGCGCAACGCCCTGCGGGAGCTGCCCGCGGAGGCGATCGTCGTCTACGCCTCCAAGAAAAAGAGCGATTTCGCCTTCCTTTTCGCCTACAGCCGCTACCGCGCCCCCGGGATGCGATTTCCCCGCATCGGCTTGGGCGGCCGTTTTTTCATTTGGCAGCCCCCGGCGCGGATGGCGCGCATCCTGCTCGCGCACCTCGTCGGCCTGCTGCGCCAGCGGCGCTTTCCGGAGCCCTACGGCAGCGGCCACCTGCGCGCGGAGCTGCTGCAGGACCGGGCCGGCTTTTTCACCCTGATCCCCGAGCGCCGGTTCTGGTGGCATTTCGGCCGCCCCCCCATGGACCCCGTGGAGTTTCTGATCACCGTCCAGCAGACGGTCGATGTGCCGGTGCTCATCGTCCCGCAGCTGATGCTCTTCAGCAAAAAGCCCCGGCGGTCGCAGCCCAGCCTGATCGACATGCTCTTCGGCCCCGAGGACGAGCCGGGGAGGCTGCGGGGGCTGGTGGCGCTGTTCAAAAAACGGGGGCAGGCCTTTGTGGAGATCTCGGAGCCGATCGACCTGCGCGAATTCCTGGACCGGCCCGACATCCAGCCGCACGGCGCCGACTACCAGGCCGGCATCCTGCGCGGGGAGATCCTCGAGCGGTTTCAGCGCCACCACCGGAGCATCACCGGGCCGGTCCTCAAACCCCGCGCCGAACTCAAGGAGAGCATCCTCGCCGGGGACCGCTTCCAGCAGTTCCTCCAGACGCACGCCGACGCCCAGGGGATCGGCCTGGCCGAGGCGCGCGCCAAGGCGGCCGAGATGATCGACGAGATCGCGGCCGCGTTCAGCCCGAACTGGATCCTCTTCTACTCGGGCATCGTGGGCTGGATCCTCAACAACCTCTTCGACGGGCTGGTGATGAACCCCGATGAGCTGGCCGCCGTCAAGCGCATGAGCCTGCGCGGCCCGCTGGTGTTCATCCCCTCGCACAAGAGCCATGTGGACTACCTGCTGCTCTCCTACGTGATGTACCACCACGACCTGCCGTGCCCGCTGGTTGCCGCCGGCAAGAACCTCTCCTTCTGGCCCCTGGGGCCCCTGTTCCGGCGCGGGGGCGCCTTCTTCATCCGGCGCAGCTTCCGGGGGGCCGTGCTCTACGCCCGCACCTTCGCCGAGTACATCCACAAGGTGCTCGAGGAGGGCTACAACCTCGAGCAGTTCATCGAGGGCGGCAGAAGCCGCACCGGCAAGCTGCTGGCGCCCAAGCTGGGCCTGCTCTCGATCATCCTCAACGCCCACCGCAACGGCGCCTGCCGCGACCTGGTGTTCGTGCCGGCGGCCATCGCCTACGACCAGGTCCTGGAGGAGAAGTCCTACCTGCAGGAGCTCGGGGGCGGCGACAAACAGCCGGAGACCCTGCGGCAGGTGCTCGGTGCGCGCAAGTTCCTGAAGAAGCGCTGGGGGAAGGTCTACCTGACCTTCGGCGCCCCCTTTTCGCTGCTGGACGCGGCCGCCAGCGAGAGCCTCTCGCTCAGCGCGGCGGAGCCGCCGGAGGTCAACCGGTTCTGCCGCGGACTGGCCCAACGCATCGCGCACGACATCAACCGCGTCAGCGTCGTCACCGCGCAGGCGCTTGCCGCCGCGGCCATTCTGAACGGGGCGCGGGAGCGCTTCGCGTTCGCGGAGCTGATGGCCGTGGCCGAGATCTACCTGGCCCATCTCGATGCGGTCGGGGCGCGGCTGGCCGACACGCTGCTGCTCGACCACCGGCGGGCCATCGCCCACGCGGTGAACAACTGCGTCCAGCAGAAGACCCTGGAGGCGCTCGCGGCCGAGCCCGGAGAGGCGGCCGATGCGGCCGGGTTCCTGTTGAACGAGAGCCGGCGCCAGGTCCTCGACTACTATAAGAACACCTGCATCGCCTTCTTCGTGCCCGCGGCCTGCACGGCCCTGGCGATCCTCCAGCGCGACGCCTTCCAGTTCTCGGCCGCCGATCTGCCCGCCGAGGTCGAATGGCTCCAGCAGCTCTTCCAGCACGAATTCGTCTTCGACCGCGACACCCCCGCCGAAACGCAGGTGCGCCGGATGCTCGCGCTGCTGGTGGAGGATGCCGTGCTGATCCCCCACCCCTCCCTGCCCGACAGCTACAACCTCACCGCCGCCGGCTATCGCAAGCTCAAGCTCTTCGCGATGTTTCTCAAAACCCTGCTCGAATCCTACGCGATCGTGCTGCACTACCTGATGCAGACCCCGCACGATGCGGCGGCCGGCAAGGAGCGCATCCGCAAAATCGCCGCGCTGGGAAGCCGCATGCTCAAGCGCAAGGAGATCGACCACCCCGAGGCCCTCTCCCGGATCGCCTACGAAAACGCGCTGCAGTATTTCGGCGCGATCGGCATCCAGGGCGCCGCGGACCGGGAGAAGGCCTCCGCCGCCGCGGCGCTGATCCAGCGGGCGCTCACGCACCTGGCGCCATGAAGTCCCTGATCCTGGCCGCCGGCCTGGGCACGCGGCTTCTGCCGCACACGGCCGCCGTGCCCAAACCGCTCTTCACCCTGGCCGGGCGGCCGCTCGTGGACATCCACATCGAAAAGCTGCGGGCCGCGGGCGCCGAGGCCGTGCGCGTGAACACCCACCACCTGCACCCCCTGATCGAGCGCCACCTCGCCGCGCACGACTACGGCATCCCGGTCTCGGTCCGCTTCGAGCCGGCCATCCTCGGCACGGGCGGCGCCATCCGCAACGCGGCCGACTTCCTGGACCGCCGGCCGTTCATGGTGGTCAACGCGGACATCGTCCACGCCGTCGACCTGCGCCGCGTCTACGCCGCGCACCTGCGCCGCCGCCCGGCCGCCACCCTGGTCCTGTGCCAGGACCCGGAGTTCGACTCGGTCCAGGTCGATTCCCGGGGGCGGATCACGGGCTTCGCGGACGAGGCCCGGGGAGAGGGGCGGCGGCTCACCTTCACCGGCATCCAGGTGCTCGACCCCGTGGTTCTGGACTACCTGCCGGCGCGCGGCTTCAGCCACTCGGTGGCGGCGTTTCGCGCCATGCTCGCCGACGGTCTGACCCTGAGGGCCTTCATTCCCGCAGCGCCCGGCTGGCACGATGTGGGAACCCCCGCGCGCTACCGGGCCGCCGCCCGCCGCGCGTCGGCGGCCGAGGCCTGGCGCCGGGCGTTCGACGCGCCGCTGCCGCGGCGGCTGCGCTGGGAGCCGCTCGCCGGCGACGGCTCCGACCGCCTCTGGTACAGGCTCGCGGCCGCCGGCCGCTCCCTCGTCATGGCCGACCACGGCCTGCGGCCGGGGCCCGCCGTCACGGAGGCGGATGCCTTCGCGGCGATCGGCCGCCACCTGCACGCCGCCGGCGCGCCGGTGCCCGCGGTGGTCTTTGCCGACACGTTTGCCGGCCTCGTTTTCCTGGAAGACCTCGGCGACCTCCGCCTCCAGGAGGCCGCGGCCCGGGAACCCGAGCGCGGCCGCGTCCTGGGCTGGTACCGCGAGGTGATCGACAGCCTGGTGGCCATGGCCATGGAGGGCGCCCGCGGGTTCGACCCGGCCTGGGCCTTCCAAACGCCGCGCTACAACCGGGAGCTGATCCTGGAGCGGGAGTGCCGCTACTTCGTCGAGGCCTTTCTGAACCGCGTGGCGGGCGTGCCCGCCGCGGCAGCGCACTTCGCGCCGGAGTTCGAGCGGATCGCCGAAAACGCCCTCGCGCACGGGGTGGAGGGGTTCATGCACCGCGACCTGCAGTCGCGCAACATCATGCGCAAGAACGGCCGCTGGCATTTCATCGATTTTCAGGGCGGCCGCATCGGCCCGCTGCAGTACGACCTGGCCTCGCTGCTGATCGACCCCTACATGGACCTGACCGCCGCCGAGCAGGAGGAGCTGCTGCAGCATGGCCTGCGGCGCCTGGCCTCCCGGCTCCCCGTGGACCCCGCCCGCTTCCGGCGCGGCTACGCGCACTGCGCGCTGGCGCGCAATCTCCAGGTCCTGGGCGCCTTCGGCTTTCTCTCGACCGTCAAGGGCAAGCCGTTTTTCGCCGGCTACATCCCCGCGGCCTTGGGCCGGCTGGACGCCCGGCTGGCCGGCTTCGCCCCCGGGGGCTTTCCCCGCCTGCGGGCGGCGGTCGCAGCGGCCATGGCGAAGCTGGGGGTGGACCGCGGTGGCCCGGGGGGCTGAAGGCGAGAGGGCGGGCATTTCAGAATTTCAAGCGAATGGAGGCGTTATGGACGCGATCAAGGTTGTCGTCAACGGAATCCCCGGCAAGGTCGCCTGCGCCGTGGCCGAGCATGTGCACTCCGACGCGCGCTTCGAGCTGCTCCCGGTCTCCCTCACCGGGCCCGACATCCCGGCGGCCGAGCACGCCCTCGGGGGCCTCGCCCTGGCGCTGGTCCGGCCCGAGGCCCGCGAGGCCGCCATGCGCGCGGCCCGCGACCGGTACGGCCGGTTTCTGAGCGTGGACTACACCCACCCGAGCGCGGTGAACCCCAACGCCGAGTTCTACTGCCGGCTGGGCCTGCCCTTCGTCATGGGCACCACCGGAGGCGACCGGGAGGCGATCGCGGAGGCCGTCCGCCGCTCCGACACCGCGGCCGTGGTGGCACCGAACATGGCCAAGCAGATCGTGGGCTTCCAGGCCATGATGGAATACGCGGCCGAAACCTTCCCGGGCCTGTTCCATGGCTACACCCTGGAGATCCGCGAAAGCCACCAGCGGGGCAAAGCCGACACCAGCGGGACCGCCCGGGCCATGGTGCGCCATTTCAACCGGCTGGGGGTCCCGTTCACGGAGGATCAGATCGCCATGGAGCGCGACCCCGAGCAGCAGAAAAGCCGCTGGGGGGTGCCGGAAGAGCACCTTTCCGGCCACGGCTGGCACACCTACACCCTCGTGTCGGCCGACCGCACCGTGCGCTTCGAATTCACCCACAACATCAACGGGCGCGAGGTCTACGCCCTGGGCACCCTGGATGCGCTGGCCTATCTGCAAAAGAAGCTCGACCAGGGCGCCCGCGGCCAAATCTTCACCATGATCGACGTCCTCAAAGGGGTGTAGGGCAAGTCCGCACTCCCGCCCTCAGGCGCCGCGGCCCCCCGCGAACGGCAGGGCGCCGTGCATCCGCGCAAGGCCTTGGAGGGGATAAAAAAAACCTCGCCCACAACCTTATTCAATTATTTATAACTATTTGTAAATATTTTATAATTTATCATTTTAAAACTCCCGCCGAATTGACTCCGAGCCCTGAGTCCGCTAAACTTATAGAGTAGCTTCGCCGTGAAGAGGGAGTCGCATGGACGAAACCGCCGCACAATTGCTTCAGCAGCTCTCCCGGGGCCTGCCCGGTGCGCAGCCCCCGCCCGCAGCGGCGGCCGAGGCCCTAGCGCCGGAGGAGCTCGACCGCCGGCGCATCCTGCTGGTGGAGATGGCCTACCTGCTCAACGCCTGTTTCCGGGACGTCCAGTACTGGGAAGGGGTCAAGACCGAGAAGGAGACCTTCAAGCAGCTGGCCGTGATCCTGCTTCAGCTGGCCGCGCTGCCCGGCCATCAGGGCCTTTTGCAGATCAACCGGCGCAGCGGCCAGGGCAAGTCGGGCGACCGCCCGGATTACCTCATCCGGCTCGGGGAGCTCTGCATCGACACGGCCATCGTTTCGGCGGTCATCAAGCGCATGGGCATCCGCTTCAAGCACCTGGAGGGCCGCCTCTTCAAATTCAACGAGACGCTGGCGGCCGAGGGCATCGAGTCCATGCGGCTGCGCCTGCCGGAGGACTCGCCGGAGAGCCTCGAGGCCTTGCGCGTGGCCCTGCGGGTGGTCTCCTGCTACCGCCAGGCGGCCGAAAAGAGCGCGCCGATCGGCTTCGTCCGCGCCGGCGCGCCGATCCAACTGGCCCCGGTGCGCGACGAGCGCCAACTGCCCGACCCCAACCTGACCCTGCTGGCCGCCGCGAACGACCTTTCGGCCACCGCCACCCAGGAGCTGGCCCTCAAGGTGGCGGCCCTGATGCAGCGGCCGGAGGGCGCCGCGCTGCGCCGCCGCTCCCCGAACGTCTTCCAGGCCATCTTCGCCATCAAGAGCCTGAGCAGCAAGCTCGCCCGTCCGCCGATCGAGGTCAACAGCGACAGGTCCTCCGTCGAGGCTTCCCCCGGGGGCCCGATGGGCGGAGGCGGGCACTTCGCCGGTTTCGACGGAGGGGGGGGCGGAGGCGGGCACTTCCCCGGGATGGGCGGCGGGAGCGGAGGCGGGGGCGGGCCGGGAGGCGCGGCGGCGCCGGGCGCCGAAGCTCCCGGGGGCGGCGGGGGCGTCATCCCGGCTGCGGCCGCGCCCCTCCCCGGGGACGGGGCAATGGGCGCGGCGGCGGCCGGCGGCGGGCCCGCAGAGGCCGCGGCGGGGGTGGCGCGGCCGGCGGCGGCGATCGACGACGCGGCGTTGAAGGCCGAGGTGGACTCCTTCGTCGCCGGCGGCGTCCCGGGCGCTGCGGCCGATCTCGCCGAGACCGTCCGCACCCTCTTCGCCCAGGACTACGCGGGCGTCGGCAGCGCGCAGCTGGGCCGGTGGCTGGGGCAGATGAACCATCTGATCGGCGCCATGCAGGCCAACCCGGCCGGCACCCAGCTGATGGAGGCGGTCCTGCAGCGCGTGCAGACCGGCCTGGACCAGCTGCCGGCCGAGCTGCTCGGCGACATGGTGGTCGAGAAGAACGAGGTCAAGGTCTGGCAGGACGGCCGCGAGCAGGTGGTCGGCCAGGTCGAAGACCACCTCGCCCAGGCCATCGACACGGCCAAGGACCGCTGCGCCGTCCACCGCAAGCTGCGCGCCGGCGCCGGCACGGAGCCCATTTATCTCTCCCGGGAGCCCTCGGCGCTCGGCAGCTTCTTCGGCCTGCCCGCGGAGGACATGGAGGCCATCCTGAGCCTCTTCCGCAGCTGCTTCGACAGCCGGGGGAATTTTCAGAAGACCCTCTTCGAGAAACGCGTCCCCGAACTCGCCCGCTACCGCAAGAAGATATTCCAGGTGCTCTGGGAGTTTCTCAAGGATATGCCGCGCCGGCAGGACCGCCTCGCCTTTCTGAACTCCCTGCAGCTGATGATCAAGGAGATCAGCCAGCCGCTGCAGGCCGTCCGGATCCTGCTCACCGACTTCACCAGCGAGCCGGCGCAGGTCAGCTACCCGGACCGCAACGCGGTCATGCTGGCGACGCAGTTTCTGCGCACCTACAACAAGGAGATCAACGTCGACATCGAGCTGACGCCGGAGGAGATCCTGCGCGTCCAAACGGGGCTCGACACCAAGGTGGTCAACTACGCGGGCTGGAAGGTCAACGGGGACCAGAAGCGCTTTTTGACCAAGGCGCTGAGCATCCGCAAGCGGCTCGCGGCGGCATTCGAGCCCGGCCTGGCCGGCGCCTCCGCGATGCCGCCGAAATTTCTGCTGGCCCTGGAGCGGGAGCTGCACATCTTCATGGCGCTGGTCGGGGGGAACACGGCCGCATCGATCCTGCACAGCGCGCTGGGGGTTTTCGGCAACCCCGCCGCGCCTTTTTTCACCGCGGAGGAGGGGCGCCAGCACTTCTACGCGCTGCTCCAGCACCTGTCGGTCCTGATCCGGGGCATCGGCCGGGTCGGCACGGAGATCGACCTGATCCTGATCGACCAGATCCGGCAGCACGAGCGGGAGTTCTCGAAAATGGCGGCCGACCCGCGCCAGGCGGCCCTGGTGCGGCGGGTCTTCACCTATGCGGAGCCCGCCAAAAAAGAGATCGAATTCCGGCTCAAGGGCGGAGCGCCCGGCACCGGCCCCACCGCGTCCCGCAATCTGCTCTCCAGCACCAACACGATCGACTTCTGAAACCGGCGTCGCGACCCCGGACCCCGGCGGCGGGCAGGGCGCAGGCCGTTTCGAAGGCGCGGCGGCCGTGGGCCGGTTGAGAGCGCGTGCGCGAGGCATGCCATTCCGGCAGGGCGGGCCCCCCGGCCGTCAAACGGGGGGAGGCGACCGGTTCCACGGATCCGGGCGGGCTCGCCGCCCCCGGCGGGCCGCGAGGCTACATCTGTTGAATGGCCGCGAGCGCCTGGTCGAGCGCCTGCGGCAAGCGCTCCGGCTGCGCCCCGCCCGCCTGGGCCATGTCCGGCCGCCCCCCGCCCTTGCCGCCCACCGCGGCGGCCGCCTGCTGGATGATGCGGCCGGCATGGAAGCGCGCGGTGAGGTCCCGCGTCACCCCGGCGATCAGCATGACCTTGCCCTCGTGGACGCCGCCCAGCACGACGACGCCGGAGGCCAGCCGGTCCTTGTAGCGGTCCAGCAGGTCGCGCAGCGCCGCCGGCGAATCCGCCTCCACGCGCTTGACCAGGACCTTCACGCCGGCGATCTCGCGGACCTCATCGGCCGTGCCGGCCACCGAGGCGGCGGAGAGCCTGCCCTTCAGCTGCTCGACCTCGCGCTCCAGGCCCCGCATGTCGGCCAGGAGCCTCGCAAGGCGCGCCGGAAGGTTTTCGGGGCTCTCCTTCACCAGCCGCCCCGCCTCGTTGAGGGTGCGCTGCAGGCGCTGCACCTGCAGGAGCGCGGGGGCCCCGGTCAAAGCCTCGATGCGCCGCACCCCGGCGGCCACGCTGGACTCGGAGACGATCTTGAACACGCCGATGTCCCCGGTGCGGGCCGTGTGCGTGCCCCCGCAGAGCTCCTTGCTGAAGTCCGCAAGCGAGATCACCCGCACCCGGTCGCCGTATTTCTCCTCGAACAGGGCCATGGCCCCGCTTTTGAACGCCTCCTCCGCCGCCATCTCCTCGATGCGGGTCGGGATGTTCTCGCGGATTTTTTCGTTGACGCTCGCCTCGATCGCCTCGAGCGCCTCCGGCGCGACGTGGGCGAAGTGGGTGAAGTCGAAGCGCAGCCGCTCGGGCCCCACCAGGGAGCCGGCCTGCTTGACATGCTCGCCGAGCACCTGCCGCAGGGCGGCGTGCAGCAGGTGCGTGGCCGTGTGGTTGCGGGCCGTGGCCGCGCGCGCCGCCGCATCGACCACCAGGGTCACCGCATCGCCCTTGCGGATCGCGCCGGAGAGCACCTGCAGCCGGTGGATCAGCAGCCCCGTGGGGTCCTTGACGACCCCGGTCACCTGCGCGGACTCCCCGGCCGGGCCGACCACCCGGCCGATGTCGCCGACCTGGCCGCCGGACTCCGCGTAGAAGGGGGTCGCCTCGGTCACCATCTCCACCGTGCGGCCGGCGCCGGCCTCGGCCACCTCCGCGGCGCCGTCCACCAGCAGCACCACGCGCGACTCGCAGGCGAGCAGGCTGTAGCCGACGAACTCCGGCTTGAACCCGGCGGCGGAGAGGCTCTTGTAGGCGTCGCCGATGCGCGCGAAGGCGGCGACGGAGCGCGAGCGCGCGCGCTGCTCGGCCATGGCCGCGTCGAAGCCGGCCATGTCGAGGGCCATGCCCTCGTCGCGCACCACGTCGCGCACGATGTCCGCCGGGAATCCGTAGGTGTCGTAGAGCTTGAACATCAGCGCCCCCGGCACCTCGCGGCGCCCCTGGGCCTTGAGCTCGGCCAGCGATTCGGTCAGCAGCTTCAGCCCCGTGTCCAGGGTGTTGCGGAACCGCTCCTCTTCGTTGCGGGCCACGTTCAGGATGAAGGCCGCCGCCTCGGCGAGCTCCGGATAGGCGGGCTTCATGATCTCGAAAACCACCCGCAGGGTGTCGTCCAGGAAGGGCCGCGCGAGCCCGATCTGCCGGCCGTAGCGGATCGCGCGCCGCAAAATGCGGCGCAGCACGTAGCCGCGGCCCTCGTTGGAGGGCAGGATCCCGTCGCCGATGAGAAAGGCCGCCGCGCGCGAGTGGTCGGCGATCACCTTCATGGCCACGTCGGCGGCGGCCGCGGCGCCGAAGGCGTGCCCGGTCATCTCCTCGGTGCGGGCGATGATCGGCCGCAGCAGGTCGGTGTCGAAGTTGGTGTCGACGCCCTGCACGACCGAGGCGATCCGCTCCAGGCCCATGCCGGTGTCGATGCTCGGCTGCGGCAGCCGCGTCATGCGCCCGTCGGCATCGCGGTTGAACTGCATGAAGACCAGGTTCCAGATCTCCAGGTACCGGTCGCACTCGCAGCCCACGGCGCACTCCGGCCGGCCGCAGCCGTAGGCCGGCCCGCGGTCGATGATGATCTCCGAGCACGGCCCGCAGGGGCCGGTGTCGCCCATCGACCAGAAGTTGTCCTTCTCCCCGAAGCGCACGATGCGCTCGG
>JALOOU010000193.1 GCA_025454255.1 Desulfobacterales bacterium
CAATTGATCATGGGCTGCCACCAGTCCCTACTGGTCACCCGGAATGCGGAGATCGTGGGAATATTGCGCCTGACCGATGTCTTCAGCAAGATCTGCGATCTGATGAAGGCCTGCCGGCTTTAGCAGGGAGGGAGTGGAGCACCCTGCGTTTCTTTGAGGCATGGCATCGCCCGCGAGAATGCCGTGCCGTGACAGAAAAAAACCCGCCTTTCGGACACCGACCTCCCCTTGGGCAAGTTCCTGTTAGTGGAAGCGGTCGTCCGCCACTTTTTTGCGCATTTCGACCGCGGCCTTCTCCAACCACCCGATCCGTGCCTCCGGCGCGCAGTCTAGGACGTCGATGTTCTCGACCTGCAGGCGCGCGCCCTCGACGCGCACCAGCCGTACCAGCGACAGGCCGATGGGGTTGGGCCGGCTCGGGGCGCGGGTGGCGAAAAGTCCGCGTGGCACGGTGTCCAGGTAGGGGGTGACGGTCGGCGACCAGCTCCGGGAGCGGTGGAAATGATAGACGAGGAGGATATGGGAGAAGCCCTCCAGGTCCTTCAACCCCGCCGCAAATTCAGGGAAGAGCTCGACAGTGCCGGCGGCGCTGTTCTCACTGACCGGCTGGATGGGCATGGTGCGCGGGTCGGTGAAGGGGCTGTGAATCACCCCGATCGGGTGCATCGCGATGGGCATGGCGCCCCCTTTCCTGCCGGCGGTATCCACGAGACCCCCTTTCCGGGCCCTCATGCGTCCCAGGGGGTCAGGCTCTCGCATCCCTCCGGGGTGACGAGGACGGTCTGTTCGAACTGGGCCGAAAGCGAACCGTCCCGGGTGACGGCGGTCCACTCGTCATCGAGAATCCGCAGCTCCTTGCGGCCGAGGTTGATCATGGGCTCGATCGTGAAGACCATCCCCGGGATCAGGACGAGCCCCTCCCCTTTGCGGCCGAAGTGCGGCACCTGGGGCGGTTCGTGGAACTCCAGCCCGACCCCGTGCCCCACGAACTCGCGCACCACCGAGCACCCCTGGGACTCGGCGTGGCTCTGGATGGCCCAGCCGATGTCGCCGATGGTGTTTCCGGGCTTGACCATCTGCATCCCGCGGGTGAGGCACTCGCGGGCGACCGTCACGATCTTGCGGGCCTCCGGCCCGGGCTCCCCGACGAAGAACGTCCGGTTGGCATCGGCGTAGAACCCCTCCAGGATCGAGGTGACGTCCACGTTCACGATGTCGCCCGCCGCGAGCGCCCGGGGACCCGGGATCCCGTGGCAGATCACCTCGTTCACCGACACGCAGACGCTCTTGGGATAGCCGCGGTAGTTGAGAGGGGCGGGGACGGCGCCGCTGGCAACCGTGAACTCGTGCACCCAGGTATTGATCGCCTCGGTCGTGATGCCGGGTGCGATGCGGGACGCCACCATCTCCAGGGTCGCCACCACCAGGCGCCCGGCCCGGCGGATCCCGTCGATCTCGGCCTCGGTCTTGACCCGGATGCGGTGTTTGCGGGCGTAGATCTCCTCGATGCGGGGAGGCTCAAGCGTGGCCTTGTCCATGCAGCACTTCTTGTATTTAAGGCCGCTCCCGCAGGGGCAGGGGTCGTTGCGGCTTGAGATTGATCCGTATCGGTTTGATGGGGTCCTCCGCTGTCGGCGGGCAAATACCGGCGTTTCTCGGCCCGGGTCTCTCCGACAGGGGAGACTTAATACATCCCCCCGGCCAATTCAACCGGTTCGGCGCATGGACCGGGGGGGCCCATCATGATCGGCGCGATCCTCGTGGCGATGGCGCTCGCCGTGCCCAACATGGCCTTGGCCTTCGGCATCGGCATCAGATTCCGCGGTGCGGCCAGGTCAAAAGGGCCCGGCCGCACCCTCAGAGAAGGTCACTGGTCGTACTGTTTGGCATAGGCGGCGTCGTTGTAGATGCCTTCGCCGTAGAGATTCTTGCCGTAGGTGCCGATGATGTTCTGGCCCTCGGCCGATCGGACGAATTCGTCGCCGCGGAAGAGGATCTGTAAATTTTTCATCTCTTTCTTGGCGCTCACCCAGGTGCTGCTGTCGGTCATGAAGTAGCCCTTCTCCGCATCGGCGCGCTTGAGGGTCGCCATCATGAAGTCCTTGGTCACGATGTACCACTCCCCGGCCGGCGCAATGCCGGCCTTCGCCCAGGCGTCCATCTCTTTCTTGTGGGTGCCGGAGTTGTCTCCGCGCGAAAAAAATTTCGCCTTGCTGCCGGCAATGAGCTTATAGGCATCGGCGGCGCTCTTGGCCGTCTTGATTCCGGCCGGGTCATTCGCCGGGCCGACGATGTAAAACTCATTCGAGCCGATCAGGACCCGCTTCGTCGCCCACCCCTCCTCCACCGCCTTCTTCTCGGCCGCCGGAGCATGCACCATGATCATGTCCACTTTTTTCTCCTTGAGCAGCTTCATGGACTCACCGCTGCCGGCCTTGACCCAGCAGAGGGTGGTGTTGTGCGTCTTGGCAAACTCCTCCGCCAGCGCCTTGAGCAGCCCGAGCTCGCCGGGGCTCCCGGTCGCCAGGCTGAATTGATTCGGCCCGGCGCCGTAGGATTCCGTGCACGCCGTCTGCGCAAAAGCCAGCGGCACCAGCAGTAAAAAGACGAACAGGCCCACCAACCCGGATAAAATGGATTTCGATGTCATGCGTCGGTTCCTCCTCTGATCCGTTGCCATCCTGATGGTCGCACCCGGCTCCGCGGCTATGCGGACCGGGAGGGGTCTGACTATGGCACGCCGCCGGCCGGAGTCAATCGGATTCTTGGTGGATCGGAGGACGGACGAAGACCAACCCGGACTAACCGAAAACCG
>JALOOU010000085.1 GCA_025454255.1 Desulfobacterales bacterium
CTACGCCTTCCACGCCGGCTCGCTGACGGCCGCCTTCATGCAGGGGGTGGTGATCGGGGCGATCGTGCAGGGGGTGACGGTGGAGGGGCGCACCTTCGTCGGCGGCGCCTTCGACTGGCTCGACGGCTACAGCATCATGACCGGGGTGGCGGTGGTCTTCGGCTACGCGCTGCTGGGGGCGACCTGGCTCGTCATGAAGACCGAGGGCGAGACCCAGCAGTGGGCGCGCATGTGCGCCGCCTATGCGCTGGGCTACGTGGGGCTGTTTCTGGCGATCGTCAGCATCAGCATGCCGGTGATGAACCCCGACATCCGCGCGCTGTGGTTCGGGATGCCCAACTTCTTCCTCCTCGCCCCCATCCCGCTCGCGAGCCTGGCGCTGATCATCCTCATCTGGCGCGACCTCTACCGCGGGCGGGAGGTCCGCCCGTTTCTGTGCAGCGTGGCCATCTTCCTGACCGCCTACCTCGGGCTGGGCATCAGCCTGTGGCCCTACGTGGTGCCCTTCGAGGTCACCTTCCGGCAGGCCGCGGCCGCGCCCACCTCCCAGTCGCTGCTGCTGGTCGGCACCGCGATCCTGCTGCCGCTGGTGCTCGCCTACACCGCCTACTGCTACTACCTCTTCCGGGGCAAAGCCTCGCATGAAAGCGCCTACTGAGCGCCGCCGGCAGTGGCTGTGGTTTGCGGCGCTCTGGTGCGGCGGGCTGCTGGCGGCCCTTCTGCTGGCACGCGGCGTTCGCTGGCTCGTGGCGGCCGGATACACCCCCTCCTGACCCCCCGCCGGCAGCCTCGCCGCGGGGCGCCCGCCGGCGGCAGCGCCCCTGCGCCCGGTTGCATTTTGGCCACCGGGTGGTTATGATCGGCTCATGAACATCACCGACGAAAAAATCCCCGATCTCAAGGAGATCGAGAAGGAGATCGGCGATATGCTGACGAAGAAATTCGGCAGCCACGTCAAGCTGATCTCCCCCGTGATCCTGCCCCAGGAGGCCCCGACGGCCGCGGTCAAGGAGCCCCCGCGCGAGAGGCGCCCGATCAACTTCGACCTCAAACCGCAGGAGCTCATCGCCTATCTGGACCAGTACGTGGTCAAGCAGGACTCGGCCAAGGCGATCCTCGCCACCAAGATCTGCACCCATTTCAACCGCATCCGCCGCAGCCAGCAGGCGGAGGATGCGGTCGAGACCCTGGCCGGCGCCATCAAGAGCAACGTCCTGATGATCGGCCCGACCGGCGTGGGCAAGACCTACATCATCAAGCTCATCGCCGGCCGGATCGGGGTGCCGTTCGTCAAGGGCGACGCCACCAAGTTCAGCGAAACCGGCTATGTCGGCGGGGACGTGGAGGACCTGGTGCGCGAGCTGGTGCGGGAGGCCGACGAGGACATCGAACTGGCCCAGTACGGGATCATCTACATCGACGAGATCGACAAGATCGCCTCGGCGCGCAACCTCATCGGCGCCGACGTCTCGCGCACCGGCGTGCAGCGCGCCCTGCTCAAACCCATGGAGGAGACCGATGTCGACCTCAAGGTGCCCCACGATCCGATCGCGATGATGCAGGAGATCGAGCGCTTCCGCAAAAGCGGCAAGCGCGAGAAGCAGACGGTCAACACCAAAAACGTGCTCTTCATCATGAGCGGGGCCTTCACCGACCTGGTGCCGGTGATCCAGCGCCGGCTCACGCGGCAGGGCATCGGCTTCGGGGCGCGGATCGTCGGCGCCGCCGAGCAGGTCGACATCCTGCAGCACGTCAAGGCCGAGGACCTGATCGAGTTCGGCTTCGAAAGCGAGTTCGTCGGGCGCATGCCGGTCAAGGCCGTCTTCGAGCATCTGTCCGAAGAGGACCTCTACCAGATACTGAAGAACCCCAACAACCCGATCATCCTCGGCAAGAAGCTCGACTTCGGCGCCTACGGCATCGCGGTCAAGTTCGAGGACGCCTTTCTGCGGCGCATGGCCCAGCTGGCCCACGCCGAGGGCACCGGCGCGCGCGGGCTGGTCAGCGTGATCGAAAAGGCCCTGCTCGAGTTCGAGAAGTCCCTGCCCTCCTCGGCGGCCACCCACTTCCCGGTGACCACCGCGGTCGTCACCGACCCGCAGTCGGTGCTGGCGCAGCTCGTGTCTAGCCCGCCGGACCCGCAGGTGCGCGCCGCCTTCGAGCGGCTGGCCGACGAGGAGCGCGGCGCCATCCGCGACTACATGCAGGCCAACCGCAAGCACCTGACCGAAAAGTACGGCCTGACCATGACCCCCGCGCGCATCGACATCACCGCCGGCCACTACATCCGGCACGTCACGGACACCGGCCGCGCCGTGCGGCAGATCAAGTCCTACTACGACCAGATCAAGGCCGCCGAACTCCATTTCTTCAAGAACCACGACATCAACATCGTGCTCGAGGAAGACGCCATCGACCTGATCCTCGAGATGCTGGTGGAGTCCTCCCTGACCGTGAAGGGGATCGGCGCCATGCTCAACAGCCATTTCGAGCACGGGTTGAAACTCGTTCGCGAAAAGACCGGGCGCAGCCGCTTTTTCATCACCCGCAACGGCCTGCTGGACCCGGAGAGCTTCGTGCGCGGCATGATCACCGCCCCGCCGCCGGCCTGACCGGCGGCCGCGCCATCCGTTCACCTTCAGCGGCCGGGACCCCTGACGCCCATGATCGGAATATCCAAACTCTACTGCGGAACCGTCGAGCCCTCCGACGCCCTGCGCTACGGCCGCGACTCCGCGCAGCTGCCATCGCACCTGCTGCAGTTCTCGGCGGACAAAAAGCCGGTCGTCGTCTGGAACGTCACCCGGCGCTGCAACCTGCGCTGCATCCACTGCTACGCCCACGCCACGGAGCAGACCCAGGCCGGCGAGCTGAGCTTCGCGCAGGGCCGGGCCCTGCTCGACGACCTGGCGCAGTTCGGCGTGCCCGTGGTGCTCTTCTCGGGCGGGGAGCCCCTGGCGCGCCCGGACCTGCCCGAGCTCGCCGCCTACGCCGTCGCCAAGGGCATGCGCGCGGTGATCTCCACCAACGGCACCCTGATCACCCCGGCGGCGGCGCGCACGCTCAAGGAGATCGGCCTCTCCTACGTGGGCATCAGCCTGGACGGCCTCGAGGCGGTCAACGACCGGTTCCGCGGCGTGCCCGGCGCCTTCCGCAAGGCGCTCGAGGGGATCCGCAACTGCCAGGCCGCCGGGATCAAGGTGGGGCTGCGCTTCACCATCAACCGCTTCAACGTGCAGGAGATCCCGGGCATCTTCAACCTGATCGAAGCGATGGAGATCCCGCGGGTGTGCTTCTACCATCTGGTCTACGCCGGACGCGGCTCGCAGCTCGTGCGCGAGGACCTGGACGCCGCAGAGACCCGCCGCACGCTGGACCTGATCATCGACGAGACCCGGCGGCTGCATGCGCAGGGCAAGCCCAAGGAGGTGCTCACGGTCGACAACCACGCCGACGGGCCCTACCTCTACCTGCGCCTGCTCAAGGAGGACCCGCAGCGCGCCCGCGAGGTGCTCGAGCTGCTGCAGTGGAACGAGGGCAACAGCTCCGGCCGCGGCATCGGCTGCGTGAGCTGGGACGGCCAGGTGCACGCCGACCAGTTCTGGCGCCACGCGAGCTTCGGCAACGTGACCGCGCGCCCGTTTTCGGAAATCTGGACGGACACCTCCCACCCGCTGATGGGCCGGCTCAAGGAGAAGAAGCACCACGTCACCGGCCGCTGCGCGCGCTGCCGCTGGCTGGATATCTGCGGCGGGAACTTCCGGGTGCGCGCGGAGGCCGTCACGGGCGACCTCTGGGCCCCGGACCCGGCCTGCTACCTGACCGACGAGGAGATTGCGCTCGCGCATGCGCCCGCCGGCTGCGAGCCCGGCTGACGTGGCTGCTGCGCAGCATTCACCTGGAGGAGTGAGCCTATGCTGTTTCCCGACTACCGCCCCCGGCGGCTGCGCCAGTCGCAGGCCTTCCGGCGCATGGTGCGCGAGACGAGCCTTGCGGTCGACGACCTGATCCTGCCGCTGTTTGCCGTCGGCGGCAAGCAGGTGCGCCACCCGATTGCCTCGATGCCCGGCCATTTCCAGCTCTCCACCGACGAGCTCGTCAAGACCTGCCGCGAGGCCTTCGCGCTGGGCATCCCGGCGGTGATCCTCTTCGGCATCCCCGAGACGAAAGACCCCCTCGGCACCCAGGCCTACGCCCCCGGCGGGATCGTGCAGCGCGCCGTCAAGGCCGTGAAGAACGCCCTGCCGGAGCTGGCGGTGATCACCGACGTGTGCCTGTGCCAGTACACCGACCACGGCCACTGCGGCTGCCTGGAGCAGGGCGTCGTCGACAACGACGCATCGCTCGACCTGATCGCGCGCACCGCGCTCTCCCACGCCAAGGCCGGCGCCGACATGGTGGCCCCCTCCGACATGATGGACGGCCGCGTGGCGGAGATCCGCGAGGCGCTGGACGAAAGCGGCTTCAGCCGCGTCCCGATCATGGCCTACTCGGCCAAGTACTGTTCGGCCTACTACGGCCCGTTCCGGGCCGCGGCCGACTCGGCCCCCAAGTTCGGAGACCGCCGCACCTACCAGATGGACCCGGCCAACGCGCTGGAGGCCCTGCGCGAGGTCTCCATGGACGTCGAGGAGGGCGCCGACATCGTCATGGTGAAGCCGGCGCTGGCCTACCTCGACGTCATCTGCCGCGTGCGCGAGGAGTTCGACCTGCCCGTTGCGGCCTACAACGTGAGCGGCGAGTACGCGATGATCAAGGCCGCCGAACAGATGGGGTGGCTGGACGGGCCGCGGGTGATGATGGAGACCCTGACGGCCATCAAACGCGCCGGGGCCGATCTCATCCTGACCTACTTCGCCATGGACGCCGCGCGCGCGCTGCGGCCCTGAGACCGGCATGAAGACGACCCATCCCCACGCGCCCGACGCACCCCCTTCCGCCCGGGAGGCCGCCGCCGGCAGCGGCCTGCGGCTGGTCGCCTGGGAGACCACGCGCAGCTGCAACCTCGCCTGCGTCCACTGCCGCGCCTCGGCCACGCAGGGTCCGCACCCGGGGGAGCTCGACACGGCCGACGCCTTCCGGCTGCTGGAGCAGATCGCCGAACTGGGGCAGCCGATCGTGATCCTGACCGGCGGGGAGCCGCTGCTGCGGCCCGACATCTACGAGATCGCCGCCTACGGCACCCGGCGCGGCCTGCGCATGGTGATGGCGCCCAACGGCACGCTCTTGACCGACGAGGTGGCGCAGAAGCTCTCCGCCTGCGGGATCAAGCGGCTGAGCATCAGCCTGGACGGCGCCTGCGCCGAGACCCACGACGCCTTCCGCCAGGTGCCGGGGGCGTTCGCCGGAGCGCTGCGGGGCATCGAGTGCATCCAGCGCGCCGGCCTCCCGTTCCAGATCAACACCACCGTCACGCGCGCCAACCTGGGCGAGATCCCCCGCATCCAGGAGCTGGCGGTCGCGCTCGGCGCCGTGGCCCACCACATCTTCCTGCTGGTCCCGACCGGCCGCGGCAAGTACATCGTCGACCAGGCCATCGACGCCGAGGAGTACGAGCGCACCCTGAACTGGTTCTACGACCAGCGCGGCAAGAGCCCCCTCGAGCTCAAGGCCACCTGCGCGCCGCACTACTACCGCATCCTGCGCCAGCGCTCCGCCCGCGACGGCACGCCGGTCTCCTTCCACACCCACGGTCTGGACGCGGTCACCCGCGGCTGCCTGGGCGGCATCGGCTTCTGCTTCGTCTCCCACACGGGCGACGTCCAGCCCTGCGGCTTTCTGAGCACCCTCTGCGGCAACGTCCGCCGCGCCTCCTTCGCCGACATCTGGCGCGACTCCGCGGTGTTTGCGGCCCTGCGCGACTACGGGCGCCTCGCGGGCAAGTGCGGCGCATGCGAGTTCAAGCGCGTCTGCGGCGGCTGCCGCGCGCGGGCCTTCGAGGCCACGGGCGACTACCTGGCCGAGGAGCCGCTGTGCAGCCACATCCCGCACGGCGGATGCGGCTGACGCCGCCGCCCCGGCCGATGGCCCGGCGCGACGCCCCCCCGCCGCGAACCGGGGACTTGCATGGCCGCGCCAAACCGGCTAAGATGCCTCCCGAAGCCGCCGGCGCCGCCCACCGCGGCGGCCGGCCGCGCCAGACCTCTTGCACTCCGGGGGAACGCCCATGAACATCCGCGACCTGATGATCGCCAACCCCATCGCCATCACCGCCACGGCCTCCATCAGCGACGCCATCGAGCTGATGAAGGCCAACCACATCCGGCACCTGCCGGTGGTCTCGAAGGGCAAAAAGCTCGAAGGTTTGGTGACGCTGGCCGACCTGAAGCAGGGCCTCATCCCCTCCATGCTGGGCGATGTGACATTGAAGGACCTCATGATCAAGGACCCCATCACCGTCCGGCCCGAGGACGACATCGAAACGGCCGCCCAAATCATCTACCGCCACAAGATCGGCGGGCTGCCGGTCACCAAAAACGAGCGGCTGGTCGGCATCATCACCGAGACCGACCTCCTGCGCGCCTTCATCGACATGATGGGCATCCTCTCCTCCACCTCCCGCATCGACGTGGCCGCCGGGAACAAGCCGGAGCTCTTGAAAAAGGCGCTGCAGATCATCAACGACGCGGGCGGGGATGTGATCAACGTCATCGTGACCCTGCAGAAGGCCCGCAAGCGCGTCTACCATTTCCGGCTCGCCGCCTGCAAAACCGCTCCGGTCCGCAGGGCGCTGGTCAAGGGGGGCTTCGAGGTGCTCGCGGCCATGGACTGAACGGCCGCCCCCGGAAGCCATGCCGAGAGCCCGGCCGACCGCCGCCCCTCCGGCGGGTACACTTTACAGGAGCGTCGATGGACGAAAAAAAAACCAGCCACCAGAACCCATTCCGGCTTAATGGACGATTTGCGTTTTTCAAGGGGTTTCTGCGCCATCCGTCCGCCGTAGGCTCGATCATCCCGAGCTCGCGCTTTTTGGAGCGGCGGCTGGTCGACATCGGCGGGATCGCCCGGAGGCGCATGGTGGTGGAACTGGGCCCCGGCACCGGCGGCACCACGCTGGCGCTGCTCAACGCGCTGCCGCGGTCCTCCCGTCTGCTGGCCGTCGAGGTCAACCCGGAGTTTTTCGCCCGCCTGCAGACGATCGCCGACCCCCGCCTGGAGGTGCACCTGGGCAGCGCGGAGCACATCGGCCAGGCACTCGCCCAGCACGGCTGGCAGCGCCCGGATGCCGTGGTCTCGGGGATCCCCTTCTCCAACATGCCGGCGGAATGCGGCCGGAGGATCCTGCGCGCCATATGGGCGTGCCTGGCGCCCGGCGGGTGTTTTGTGGCCTACCAATTCATGAAACGAGTGGCGGAACTGGCTCACGAAACGCTGGGGCCGCCGGCGGTGGCGCTGGAGTTTCTGAACGTGCCGCCGGTGCGGGTGTACTGTTGGCAGAAGCCGATCGCGGCGGCCTCCGGCGACACGGCGCACCGGTCAGCGGATGGCAGGCCGTCTGCTCAGGCGGTTTTCGCCGCCGATCCCCCCCCCGGCTGAGCCGCAAGCCGAATGCGCACCGACTCGGCGTGCGCCCCCAGCCCCTCGACCTCGGCCAGCCGCAGGATGTCGTCCGCCTCCCGGCGCAGCGCCGCGGCGGAGTAGTGCAGGATGCTGGTGCGCTTCAGGAAGTGGTCCACCGACAGGGCCGAGGCGAAGCGCGCGGTGCCGGCGGTGGGCAGCACGTGGTTGGGGCCCGCCATGTAGTCGCCCACCGCCTCGGGCGTGAAGGCGCCCAGAAACACCGCGCCCGCGTTGCGCACCGCGGCGAGGTGGGCGAAGGGGTCGCGCACCAGCAGCTCCAGGTGCTCGGGGGCGATGCGGTTGGCCACGTCGATCGCCGCCGGCAGGTCGCGGGTGACGAGAATGGCGCCGTAGCGCCGCAGGGATTCGCGCGCGATCGCCGCGCGCGCCAGCTTCCGCACCCGGCGCGCCAGCGCCGTGCGCACGGCCGCCGCCAGCTCCGCGCTGGGCGTCGCCAGCAGGGCGGAGGCCAGCGGGTCGTGCTCGGCCTGCGAGAGCATGTCGGCGGCGACGAACTCGGGCGGCGCCGAGTCGTCCGCCACCACCAGGATCTCGCTCGGCCCCGCGATGATGTCGATGCCCACCGTGCCGGCCACGATCTTCTTGGCCAGGCTCACGTAGAGGTTGCCCGGCCCCACCACCACGTCGACCTGCGGGACCGACTCGGTTCCGAACGCCAGCGCCGCGATGGCCCAGGCGCTGCCGACCTTGTAGATCTCCTCCACGCCGGCCGCCTGCGCGGCGGCGATCAGGTGCGGGCTGACCGACCCGTCCGCCCGGGGCGGGGTCGCCATCACGATGCGCGCGACCCCCGCCACGCGCGCGGGGATGGCGCCCATCAGCACCGAGGAGACCAGCGGGGTCCGGCCGCCCCGGCCGCCCGGCGCGTAGACGCCGACCCGCTCCACCGGCCGGACGATCTGGCCGAGCACGGTGCCCGCGCGGTCGGCCGCGACGAAGCCGGCGCGCAGCTGCCGCCGGTGGAACTGCTCGATCTGCGCCGCCGCCCGGCGCAGCGTGCGGACGACCCCCCGCTCCACGGAGGCGCAGGCCTTCGCCTTTTCGCGCGCGCTCACGCGCAGGTCGCCCAGCTCGAAGCCCGGGGCATCGAAGCGGCGGGTGTAGTCCACCAGGGCCGCATCGCCGCGCCGGCGCACCCGCTCCAGGATCCGGGTCACGGCGGCGTGGTCCTTCTGCGAGCCGCCCAGGCTGCGGGCGGCGATCCGGCGCACCAGGGCTTCAGCGGCGGGCGAGGGGTAGACGACGGGTGCGAGCATGGCAGGCGCCTCCTCAGCGCGGCCGGGCGGGCCTCACCAAGCGCTGCCCGCAGCGGCCGCCCGGTTATAGGCGATTCGGGCCGCGGTTGTCAATTGCGTCCGGCGCTCAGATTCGATTTGACTTCCCGGGGCGGTGCGGTAGAAATGGCCTGACGCATCGCACACCATCTACCACACCGCGGGAGGATCTGCCATGGAATCAAAGCGCATCGTCAACTTCAACCCCGGACCGGCCGCGCTGCCCCTGCCGGTTTTGGAAGAGATCCGGGCGGACCTGCCCGACTACAAGGGCGCGGGCCTCTCGGTGCTGGAAATGAGCCACCGGTCGCAGCAGTTCGAGGCCATCCTGAACGAGGCCATCGCCCGCACCCGGCGGCTGCTCAAGCTCGACGAGCGCTTCCACGTGATCTTCGTCCAGGGCGGGGCCAGCCTGCAGTTCAGCATGATCCCCATGAACTTTCTGGCGGACGGCCGCTCGGCCGACTACGTCGACACCGGCACCTGGTCGACCCACGCCATCAAGGAGGCGCGCGTGCTCCAGAAGCCGATCCGGGTCGTGGCCTCCTCCGAAGAGAGCCGCTACACGCGCATCCCGCAGCCGATCGCCTTCAGCCCGGATGCGGTCTACGCCCACATCACCTCCAACAACACCATCCGCGGCACCCAGTGGCAGAGCTTCCCCGACGCCCGGGGCGTGCCGCTGGTGGCGGACATGTCCTCGGACATCATGAGCCGGCCCTTCGACGCGGCCCCCTTCGGCCTGATCTACGCGGGCGCGCAGAAGAACATCGGACCGGCCGGGGTCACGCTGGTGATCGTGCGCGCGGACCTGCTTGAGCGGGTTCCCGAAAACCTGCCGACGATGCTCAAGTACACCACCTACACCGCCAAGAACTCCCTGTACAACACCCCGCCGTGCTTCGCCATCTACACGCTGCAGCTCGTGCTCAAGTGGATCGAGGAGGCGGTCGGCGGCCTGGAGCGGATCGACGCCCTGAACCGCGAGAAGGCGGGGCTCGTCTACCGCCGCATCGACGCCTCCGGCGGGTTCTACCGCGGCACGGCCGAGCCCGGCAGCCGCTCCCTGATGAACGTGACCTTCCGGCTGCCGACCGAGGAGCTCGAAAAACGCTTCATCGAGGAGGCGGCCCGCAGCGGATTGGCCGGGCTCAAGGGCCACCGGTCGGTCGGCGGCTGCCGCGCCTCGCTCTACAACGCCGTGCCGCTGGAAGGGGTCGATGCGCTGGCGCAGTTCATGCAGGAGTTCGCACGGCGCAACGGATAGCCGCAGCCGCATGGACCGGGCCAGGCTGTCGTTTTTGGCTAAACTTGACATGACCGCCGGATACGCGTAATGACTGACGTGGTGCCGAGTCCCAGCGGCCGAAGCGCGGTTTTCCGGTGAACCGGGCGCCCCGCGGTGAAACCTTACTAACCATCAGGAGGTGGCCATGGACAAGATCTTGAGAATCAACATGGGCGCAGCCGGCGGTCCCAAGGCCAAGACCGAGGCCGTCGGGGCCTACGCCGGGTTGGGGGGGCGGGCTCTGACCTCGAGCCTCGTCGCCAAGGAGGTTCCGCCGACCTGCCATCCCTTGGGGGAGGAGAACAAGCTGGTGATCGCCCCGGGCCTTCTCAGCGGCTCGGCGGCGGCCATGTCCGGCCGGATTTCGGTGGGCTGCAAAAGCCCGCTCACCGGCGGGATCAAGGAGGCCAACGCGGGCGGACAACCCTCGCAGATGATCGGCCGCCTGGGCTACGCCGCCATCGTCCTCGAGGGCAAGCCCGCGGACGACACCCTCTACCGGGTATTCATCAGCAAGGAGAAGGTCGAGATCACGCCCGACCCGGGCCTCAAGATGCTCGGCAACTACGCGGTCGTTGAGAAAATGAAGGCCGCCTACGGCGACAAGGTCGCCTGCATCTCCATCGGGCAGGCGGGCGAGATGAAGCTCTCGGGCGCATCGATCGCCTTCACCGACATGGAGCAGCGCCCCACCCGGCACGCCGGCCGCGGCGGCGTCGGGGCCGTCATGGGCGCCAAGGGCGTCAAGGTCATCGTGGTCGACGATTCCGGCTGCCCGGTGCGCGCGCCCCAGAACCCCGAAGCGTTCAAGGAGGCCAACAAGGCCTGGGTGGCCGGGCTGCGCAAGCATGCCGTGACCGGGCAGGGGCTGCCCGCCTACGGCACCAACGTGCTCACCAACGTCATCAACGAAGCCGGGGCCTACCCGACCAAGAACTTCATGTGGGGCCGGTTCGACACCTGCGCCAAGATCAGCGGCGAGGCCCAGGCCGAGCTCGAGAACGCCCGCGGCGGCGCGGGCTCCGCCACGCACGGCTGCCACCGCGGCTGCGTGATCCGCTGCTCAGGGACCTTCTACGACAAGGACGGCCACTACCTCACCAAGCAGCCGGAGTACGAGACCGTCTGGGCCCACGGCGGCAACTGCGGCATCGACGACATCGACGCCATCGCCATGCTCGACCGCCTGGACGACGACTTCGGCCTGGACACCATCGAGATGGGCGCCACCATCGGGGTCGCCATGGAGGCCGGCGTGATCCAATTCGGCGACGCCCAGGGGGCCATCAACCTGGTCAAGGAGGTCGGCAAGGGCACGCCGCTCGGCCGCATCCTGGGCAGCGGCGCGGCGGTCACCGGGCGCTGCTTCGGCGTGGAGCGGGTGCCGGTGGTCAAGGGCCAGTCGATGCCGGCCTACGACCCGCGCGGCGTCCAGGGCATCGGCGTCACCTACGCCACCAGCACCCAGGGGGCCGACCACACCGCCGGCTACGCCGTGACGGCCAACATCCTGGGCGTCGGCGGCAAAGTGGACGCCCTCAAGCCCGAGGGGCAGATCGAGCTCTCGCGCAACCTGCAGATCGCCACGACCGCCATCGACTCGACCGGCATGTGCCTGTTCATCGCCTTCGCCATTCTGGACCAGCCGGAGACCTTCCAGGCCCTGCTCGACCTGATCAACGGATTCACCGGCGCCAAGATGACGGGCGACGACGTCACCACATTGGGCAAGAACATCCTCAAGCTGGAGCGCGACTTCAACCTGAAGGCGGGGTTCACCCGGCAAATGGACCGGCTGCCGGACTATTTCAAGAGGGAGAAGCTGCCGCCCCACAACGTCACCTTCATGGTCAAGGACGCGGAGCTGGACCAGGTCTACAACTGGTAGCCCGCCCAGCCGGGCGATGCGGTTCGACCACCGGGGAGGGCGGGTGACGGCCTCCCCGGTTTTTTTCGAGGGCATCGGCGATGCAGACCGCAACCGAGCGCGAGCTGAGGCTGAGGGTCGCCGCCGGGGGCCTCGCGCGCTTCCTGCCTCTTCTGGGGCAGGGCGTGCGGGTCACCGGCGCCAGCGGCGCCTCGGCGGAGCAGTTCATCCGCCGCGAATTGGCCATCGCGGCCGACTACCTGAACGAGCGCATCCAGACCGTATTCCTGGACGGCAAGGCGATCGACGACCTCGGCGCGGCCGAAGTCGGAGACGGCTCGACCCTGGCGCTCTCGGCGGCCATGCCGGGGCTGGCGGGGGCCGTGCTGCGCCGGGGCGGGGCCTATGCCGCCATGCGCCGGCAGATCTCCCACGAGGGGCGCGGCGCCGCGGCCGGCGGCGGCACCGTCCGGGTGCGGGTCAAGCTCTTCAACCTTGTGGCGCGCGAACTGGGGCCTGATCTCCTCACGCGCGGCGTGTGGGTGTCGGCGGCGGACCTGAGGGGGTTTCTCGACCGCCTGGGGGCCGGCCTGGGTTCGATCTGCCGGGCGGCGCAGTGGCAGGGGCGCCCGGTGGCATGCCGCGCCGCGGCCGGGCGGCTGCCCGCGGAGGGCTGGGTCCTGCTTCGGATCACCGAGGATTAGAAGCGGGAATCTCCGCGCAACGCAACGCGGCCGGGGTCAAAGCGGAGCCGCCGCGACGCCCCCCGCCGGCCGGCACCCGCCGATCGCGGCGGGCAGCTTCGACTCCTGCCGCAGCCCCTCCTCGCGGATGCGGTTGAATTCGGCCTCGAGGCCCAGAAAGGCATCCACCACCTCGGGGTCGAAATGGCTGCCTTTCAGCCCCGCGATGATCTGCCGGGCTTTTTCGTGGGAAAAGGCCTCCTTGTAGAAGCGCTTGCTGGTGAGGGCGTCGTAGACGTCGGCCACGGCCACGATCCGGGCCGCCAGGGGGATTTCGCGCCCCTTGAGCCCCCCGGGGTAGCCGGAGCCGTCCCACTTCTCATGGTGGTGGTAGGCGATCTCCTTGCCCAGCTTCAGAAAGGAGCGGCCTTCGATCTGGGCTTCGATCGCGGCCAGCGCGTCCCCGCCGAAGCGGGTGTGGCATTTGATCACTTCGAACTCCTGCGCGGTGAGCTCGCCCGGCTTGAGCAGCACGGCATCCGGGATCCCCACCTTGCCGGATGCGAGCAGCCGGGCGTACTCGCGGATGCGCTCCAGATGGGTCCCGGTGCCCTCGTCCCGGTACTCGGCCAGCTTGGCCAATCCCAGGATGGTGGCCGCCCGGGCGTTCTGGAGCTTGCGGTAGGACTCCAGCAGGTCCATTTCGAGTTTTTTCTTCTCCGTGCGGTCCCGCAGGATCCCGCGGAAGCCGATCGGCGCCTGGCCGTTTTCCCGCCGCAGGGCGGCCGAGGCCTCGATGAAGAGCACCGCGCCGCTCTGGCGCCTCTGGAGGCAGCCGTTGAAGGCGCCGAAGAGCTTCTCCTCGGAGCCCCCGTGCAGGAACTGCCGGATGCTCAGGCCCGGCAGGTCCGGCTTGGGGACCCCGAGAATGCGGCTGGTGGCATCGTTCACGAAGGAAAACCGGCCCTGCAGGTCGACCTCGTAGTAGCCCTCCTCGATCGTCTCCAGGATGCTGCGGTACTTCTCCTCGCTCTCCCGCAGGGCCTGCTCCGCGCGCTTGCGCTGGTTGATCGTGAACTGGACGTGCGAGCCGAAGATCAGAAACAGGCACAGGGCGATGATCCGCTGGCCCATCTCCCCGACGTTCGGGCCGAACAGGTCGCGGTAGAAAATGATCTCCCCGGGGGCGAACAGGTTGATCAGGGCCTCGAGGCCCCAGTAGGTGATGGCCAGGACGATGGCGGTCAGCACCATGGAGTCGGCCATGTCGGTCTTGCTCAGAAAACGCCGCTGCCGGGCCTGCATACGCCCCCCTGTCAAATTTGACCGTTTGGCCTAAGCTTGATAAAATCTAAATCGAACGCGCAGCGACCGTTTTCGGCTGCAAGCACGTGCGCGAGGCCCGCAAAACCGCCACGGCGTGCCCCCCGGCCGTCGGCTGGGGCCATGAATCACTTCTTCCGGTTGGAGCATGCTCTACCCTCGCACCCGCGCGGGCGGGCAGAGAAGGGGGGGCAACGGGCTCCCCGCGGAAAGGAACCTGCACCCATGGGATCGCGCCTGAAACAATATCTGCTGATCGCCGCGGCCGGCGCCGCGCTTTATTTCCTGCTCAGCCATCATATCATCTTTCATGGCCATGAGGCCAATTTCGTCAAGAACATCTACCTGCTCAAAAAATCGAAGCTCCATCTGCACGAGACCTTCGTCAGCCTGAACCAGAAGAGCCCCGAGGCGATAATGAAAGTCCGGGTCCTGCGGGAGGACGGCATCGGCGAGCTGCTCGTTGCCATCGGCATGATCGACGACGCCGAGCGCAGGCGGTTGGAGAGCAAGTTCCGGTAGCCGGCGGCGGGCCGCCGGCATCAGGCGGCCGGTGCGGCGATCGCATTCAACTGCAGCGTCAACGGCCGGTCCTCCTCGCCCTCCCCCGTGAAACGGATCGGCCCGGGCCGCCGGTAGCAGTCCTCCCCGTCGCAGGCCGCCAGCCATCTGTCCGCGTGCGCCTTGAAGACCTGCATGGCGACCGAGTTCACATCCACCAGCGCCTTTTCGATCACCAGGGCGAGCCGGCCCTTGCGCTCCTCCAGGTGCATGAGCGGGGCGATGGGGATGCCGAGGGGCTCCCAGGCGGCGAAATCCCGCTCCAGGTTGCGGATGGCGGCCATCTGGCCGGTGGCGCCGTTGGCGATCAGGCTGAAGGCGGTCAGCCCCAGGTTGTAGGTGTAGGTGCAGTCGAACTTGGTGGGGTCGTGGCCGCGCCCGTCGTAGCCGTAGAAGTGCTCCTGGACCTTGAAGTTGGGGACGCTCTTCTTGTAGATCTTTTCGATGATCTCCGGTGGCTTCTCGTCGGGGCCGACCAGGCCGGCCCGCTCCAGCTCCTGGCGCAGGGTCTTGGCCGAGATGATGACGGGTTTGGTCAGCAGCAGCTCCGCCTGGCCGTAGTTCTGGAAAAGCGCGGGGCCGAAGCGGTCGGGGTTGAGCCCGGCCTGCGCGAGCGCCTTGTGGAAATAGGACCGCTGAACGCCGATCTTGTAGACGCCCTTCTCCTTCAGGATGTTCAGGTAGTCCTGCACCAGCCCGATCAGCACCCGTTCGGTGTGGATCTGCGAGAACTGGAAATTGCCGTGGCTGTCGCGCTCGGTCAGGAGCCCCTCCTGGAAGAACTCCGGCAGGTCGTTGAAGAGGTCTTCATCGCGCGTGTTCCACAGCCGGAAGGAGGCGTCGTCCCGCGAGCGCTGGGCCAGCCGGTGCAGGTACTCGAGCTTGGCCTGCAGCGAGGGAAAGGCCGAGTGGAAATCGCGGTCGTGGGTGCGGTTGTACTCGGCGATGATGGTGTTCAGCTTCATGATGAACACCTCCACCTCGTTGATGAACTCCAGCACCCCCTCCGGGATGACGATGATCCCGTAGTTCTTGCCGGCGGCCGCGCGCCGGACGATCCCCTCGCAGATCAGCCGCGAGAGGTGCCGCAGGGTCATCCCGTAGGCCGTGTAGTCGGTGCGGCCCTCGCGCAGCGCCTTCTCCAGCCGCTCCTCGTCGACATAGTCCACCAGGTCCTCGCCGATGACGGTCATGTTGGGGTGGGCCTGCAGGGCGACCTCCAACGCGAGGTGGCTTGCGACCCGGCCCATCACCTTGCAGACGTGGTAGTACTTGATGTCGGAGCTCGCGTCGTTGGCCAGCCCGGCGATCATGTTGGCGAAGGCCCGGGCGGCGGTGTGAAACCCGAAGGAGACCGCGCACAGCACGCGGCCGGCGTCGTCGCGCACCTGGATGTCGCCGTCGATGGTCTTGGGCACGCCGATCACCTGGATGCCGTCGGCGAGCATCTCCTCGGCCAGGAACGCGGCGTTGGTGTTGGAGTCGTCGCCCCCGACGATCACGAGCGCATCGAGGCCCAGTGCCTTGCAGGTGGCCCGCGACAGATCGACCTTCTGCCGGGAGTCGATCTTGGCGCGCCCGGTTTTGATCATGGTGAACCCGCCCAGGTTGCGGTAGCGGTCCACCAGCTCCCGGGTGATCTCGACCGCCTCGTTCTCCACGACGCCGTCGGGCCCGACCAGAAACCCGTAGACCCGGTTTTCCGGGTTGGCGCGCTTGGCGGCGTCGAACAGCCCGGCGATCACGTTGTGCCCGCCCGGCGCCGGACCGCCGGAGAAGACGATGCCGACGTTGCGCCGGCGCGAGTAGTCCGCCGCCGCGGCCGCGGGCAGCGACGCCCGGCCCCTGACGACCTGCACCGGGTTGGCGATGATGCCCGGGAGCCGGCGCCTGGCCTCCGGGTCGATGCTGAACCGGTAGCCATCATTGGCCTCGAGCACCGTGTAGGGCTGCCCGAAGACCTCGCAGACCGGCGGCGAGAAGGCCCGCCGGCGCTTGAGCTCGAAGCTGGCATCCGCCACCGCCTCCTGGACCGTAGGGTGGTTGAGGATCTGCTCCAGGCCGAACGCTGTGGTCCCTGACATAAACGCGCCTCCCTCCGGGTTGCCGCACGCACCGCCGCGGGTCGTTGCATGTGTGGATTCAGCTATTTAGCATAACGGCCGGGGCTGCCCGGTGTCAAGCTGATTCGACTGCGGCGCCGCCGCCCGCGAGGCGCATGCGGCAGGCGGCTTTACTTTGCCGAATTTTTCCAGTAGAGGCGTCGGAGGTATCTGCTGTTTGCTTATTTCTGCATTTCTGCGGAGGCTGCCGTGGCGGAACCCAATCAGGCGGTGGAGGTCTGCTGCCCCACCTGCGGGCGCACCGAAATCGTCTACATCCCCAAGGAGCCCATCCCCGCGTGCCCGGACTGCCGCCGCCCGATGGTGCTGCGCGAGCTGCTGCGGGAGGGCAAGTCCTACTGACGCGATCCGGACGGCGCCGCCGGTCGTCGGATAACCGGTCGTCGGATAATCGGTTCAACCACTATCAAGGAGGCAACCATGAGGAAGACGATGGTGATGGCAGCCGTGTTCGCGGCCGGTCTCATGCTGACGACGCCCCTTTTGGGCGGCGACATCGAACTCGCCAAAAAATCGGCGCTCGAAGGCATCCTGAAGGCGGGGGAGCTCAAGGTCGGCTTCGAATCCGGCTACATGCCCTTCGAGATGACGGACAAATCCGGAAACTTCGTCGGCTTCGACATCGACATGGCCAAGGAGATGGCCAAGGCCATGGGGGTCAAGTTCACGCCGGTCAACACCGCCTGGGATGGGATCATCCCGGCCCTGGTGACGAAGAAATTCGACATCATCATGAGCGGCATGACGGTCACCCAGGAGAGAAACCTCAAGATCAACTTCGCCGACCCCTACATCGTGGTGGGCCAGACCGTGATCATCAACAAGAAGCACGAGGGCAAGGTCAAATCCTACCGCGACCTGAATGCACCCACGTTCACGGTCACCTCCAAGCTGGGGACCACCGGCGAGCAGTCGGTCAAGCGCCTCATCCCCCGGGCCGCCTACAAGTCCTTCGAAGAGGAGGTGACCGCCGCGATGGAGGTGGTCAGCGGCAAGGCCGACGCCTTCGTCTACGACCTGCCCTTCTGCGTCGTCTTCATGGCCCAGCAGGGCAAGACCGGCCAGCTCGTCTTTCTGGACAAACCCTTCACCCACGAGCCCCTGGCCTGGGGCGTGCGCAAGGGCGATCCGGATTTCCTGAACTGGCTGAACAACTTCCTCAGCCAGGTCAAGAACGACGGCCGCTATGAGCGCATCTACAACAAGTGGATCAAAAGCACGGGCTGGATCGACGACATCAAGCAGTAGGCCCCTGCCCATGCGCACCCCCTCAGCGCCACCCGTTTCGAGGCGGCCGCGCTCCGATTACATCGGCGCGGCCGGCTTTTTCGCCGTCCTGTTCGGCCTGGCGGCGGCGCTGTACGCGGCCACCATGCAGGTGGACTACGTCTGGCGCTGGAACCGCATCCCGCAGTACTTCGCCTACCAGCAGCGGACCGAACTGCGGGCGGAGGCGGACGGCGAGATCGAAGCCGTGGCCGCGCGCGGGGACCGGCGCCTCATCACCGTCAAAAGCGATGCGGGGGTTCACCTCTTCGATGCCCCGGCCGAGGGCGTGCGCGTGGCGCCCGGGGAGAGCGTCTACGCCGGCGATCTCCTGGCGGTGGAGGAGCACTGGCGGCCCGGGCTGCTGATGCAGGGCCTGTGGCTCACCATCCAGGTCAGCCTCATCGCCACCCTCTTCGGGGTGGTGATCGGGCTGTTCGCGGGCATCGCGCGCGTCGCCAAGAACCCGTTCTTCCGCTGGTCGGCCCTGACCTACGTGGAGCTCATCCGGGGCTCGCCCCTGCTTGTGCAGATCTTCATCTGGTATTTCGTGCTCGGCACCCTGTTCAACTCCATCCTGGCCAAAAACGGCTTGAATCAGATCCCGCCCCTGTGGTACGGGGTGGCGGCCATGGCCACCTTCGCCGGGGCCTACGTGGCCGAGATCGTCCGCGCCGGGATCCAGTCCATCCACCGCGGCCAGAACGAAGCGGCGCGCTCGCTGGGGATGAGCTACCCCCAGGCCATGATCCACGTCATCCTGCCCCAGGCCATCCGCCGCATCCTGCCGCCGCTGGCGGGCGAGTTCGTCAGCCTGATCAAGGACTCGTCGCTTTTGGGCATCATCGCCATCCGCGAGCTCACCAAGGCCACCCGCGAAATCGTCACGGTCAGCCTGCAGGCCTTCGAGATGTGGTTCATCTGCGCTCTGCTCTACCTGATCCTGACCTTCAGCCTCTCCCTTTGCGTCAAATACCTGGAGCGAAGGATGGTCGTCTGATGATCGCGGTGCGCAACCTCTTCAAAACCTTCTGGCAGCCGCACCGGGTGGACGCCCTGGTGGACGTCAGCCTGTCGATCGCCGCCGGCGAGGTGGTGGTCGTCATCGGCCCCTCGGGCTCCGGCAAGAGCACGCTGCTGCGCTGCCTCAACCGGCTGGAGACCGCGGACGCGGGCCATGTCTTCATCGACGGCGTCGATGTGCTCGACCCCAAGACCGACATCAACCGGGTGCGGGCGGAGGTGGGGATGGTGTTTCAATCCTTCAACCTCTTCCCGCACAAAAAGGTGCTCGACAACATCACCCTCGCCCAGCGCGTGGTACGCCGGCGCTCCAAGGCGGAGGCGCTGCGGAAGGCCGAAGCTCTGCTCGCCAAGGTCGGCATGCCGGAAAAGGCCGCCTCCTACCCGGACCAGCTCTCGGGCGGCCAGCAGCAGCGGGTCGCCATCGCCCGGGCCCTGGCCATGGACCCGAAGGTGATGCTCTTCGACGAGCCCACCTCGGCCCTCGACCCGGAGATGATCGGCGAGGTGCTCGAGGTGATGAAAGCCCTGGCCCGCGAGGGCATGACCATGGTCTGCGTCACCCACGAGATGGGCTTCGCCCGCGAGGTGGCCGACCGGGTGGTGTTCATGGACGGCGGGGCGATCGTGGAAACCGGAACCCCGGAGCACTTCTTCGTCAACCCCGAGCATGGGCGCACGAAGCTGTTTTTGAGCCAGATACTCAAGTAAATCAGCATGCTGCGCCAACAGGGCCTCTCGCGCCGCAGAAACCCGCGGGGAGAGCGCCGGCGGCCTTGCCCGCAGGCCATGCGTCGCCGGAGTTTGCCCCCGATTCATAAAGAAATCATTACACTCCCCCACATCTTGTAGACTGCAACCCAAAAACATACCCTCGATTGTGTTTTTTCTTTACATCGCCCCCCGCCCCTGCTATCATCGCACCATCGGCCGGAAAAACCGTTTTCAGGGTGCGCACGGCGAGCCTCTGCCTGCACCTTGGGCGCGCTCCCGCGGTGCGGCCGAGCACCGGCGGCAGCGCGCGGACACGACCGGCCCTCTCACGTGCACAGGAGAAGAGGTCCATGAAGCTCAAACGACTCGAAATATCGGGATTCAAATCCTTCTTCGAAAAAGCCGTCATCGATTTCCCCCACGGCATCACCGCGGTGGTGGGGCCCAACGGCTGCGGCAAGAGCAACGTCATCGACGCCATCCGTTGGGCCATGGGCGAGCAGAGCGTCAAGCAGCTGCGCGGCAAATCGATGGAGGACGTGATCTTCTCCGGCACCAACGGCAAGGCGCCGCTCGGCATGGCGGAGGTGTCGCTGACGCTCGCCAACGACAACGGCGGCGGCCCCGCGGAGCTCAAGGACTTCACCGAGATCAACCTGACCCGCCGCCTGTACCGCTCGGGCGAAAGCGCCTACCTGCTCAACAAGCAGCCCTGCCGCCTCAAGGACATCCACAACGTGTTTTTGGGCAGCGGCATGGGGTCGAAGTCCTACGCCTTCATCCAGCAGGGCAACATCGGCACCATCACCGAAGCCGGCCCCGAGGAGCGCCGCTACTTCATCGAGGAGGCCGCGGGGGTCACCCGCTACAAACACCACAAGACCGAGGCGCTGCGCAAGATCGACACCACCCAGCAGAACCTGCTGCGCGTGGCCGACATCATCCTGGAGATCAAGCGCCAGATGGACAGCCTCAAGCGCCAGGCCCGCAAGGCGGAGCTCTTCAGCAAGTACCAGCGCCGCGCCAAAGAGCTCGACGTGCGCCTGGCGGCGCACCAGGTCGACGGGCTCACGCTGCAGATCGAGCAGACCGAGCGCCTGCTCGAGGGCCTGCGGGATGCGGACATCGAGCACACCGCCCAGATCAAGCAGCTCGACGCGGCCGTCGAGGAGATCAAGCTCGACCGCTGGCAGAAAAACCAGGCCATCAGCGACCGCAAGACCGAAAAACACGAGCTGCAGCGCACGGTCGACCGCATGGAGAAGGACATCGAGCACCTGCGGGGGGAGATCGAGCGGCTCAACCGCGAGGCGGGCGAGCTGCAAGGCTCCCGGCGGGGCCTGGAGGAGCAAAACAGCGGGATGCTCGCCGAGATCGCCCAGGGCGAGACGGAGAACCAACGCCTGCGGGCCGAAATCGAAAAGGCCCGCGCCGGGCTCGAGCAGGAGCGCACGGCGCTCGAGGCCATGAACGCCAAGCTGGCCGGAATGAACCGCGAGCTGGACGCCGCCCGCACCGGCCTGGTGGAGGCCACGGCGCGCGAGGTCCAGCACCGCAATCTCTACCAGAACGCGGCCACCAACCGCGAGAACGTCGCGCGCCGCCTCAAGCGGGCGGACGAGGAGGAGGCCCAGCTGCATCAGAAAATCGGCCAGGCCCAGGAGCGCGAGTCCCGGGCCCAGGCGCAGCTGGATGCGCTCAAACAGTCCATCGCCGAGGCGAACCAGCGCATCCTCGCCATCCGCGAGGAGCTCGACGCCCGCTCCCGGGCCTTGGCCGCGCAGGTCAAACTCGCCCAGAGCCTGGATCTCGAGCGCAGCACCGCCCGCTCCAAGCACGCCGCGCTCAAGAAGATGGAAGAGAACTTCGAGTGGTACAAGGACGGGGTCAAGGCCGTGATGAAGCGGGCGCGGCAGGCCGGTCCGGACGGAAGGGTGCTCGCGGGCATCGTCGGTCTGGTGGCGGATGTGATCGAGCCGGAGGCCGCGGCCGCCGCCGCCGTGGAAGCGGCCCTGGGCGAGAGCCTGCAGTACATCATCGTCGAGCACCAGCCGGCGGGGCTGGCGGCGATCGACTACCTGCGGCAGCAGGGCGCCGGCCGCAGCGGCTTCATCCCGGCCGCCGCCCTGCACGACACCGCCGCCGGGCAGAGCGAGGGGCCCGACCCCGGACGGCTGCTGATGCGCCATGTGCGCGTGGCGCCGGGCTGCGAGGCCATCGCGCAGGCCCTTCTGGGAAACGTCGTGCTGACGGAGACGCTCGCCGAAGCCGTCGAGCTTTTCAACCGCAACGGCCGCATCCAGACCATCGTCACCCGCGGCGGCGACCTGATCTCGCCGCGGGGCTTCCTCATCGGCGGCAGCAAAGAGGCCGCCGGCGGCATCCTGGCCAAGAAACGCGAGCTGCGCGAGCTCGAGCAGCAGGCGGCGGCCCTGGAGCGCAGCCTCGAAGCGGCGCGGCTGGAGCAGCGATCGATGGAGGCGGCGGTCCGCGGCCTGGACGTCGAGCTGCAGCAGCTGATCGAGCGCAAGAACCAGCAGAGGGAGAACGAAATCGACGCCGAAAAGGAGCTCTTCAAGGCCTCCGAGGAGCTCAAGGGGCTGCGGCGGCAGCTGGAAATCGTCCAGCTCGAGCAGGAGCAGCTGCTCGGCGAGTCGAGCGACCTGGACGACCAGATGAGCCGCACCGAGCGGGCGCTGGCGGCCATGGCCGCCGAGGTCGAAGCCGCCCAGCAGACGGTGGCCGAGCACACCCGGCACATCGCCGCAACCGCGGCCACCGTCCAGAGCGCCCAGCAGCAGGCCATGAACCTGAAGCTCGAGCTGACGAGCCTCAACGCCAAGCTCGAGAACCGGGCCCACAGCCTGCGCCGGCTGCGCGAATTCCAGGCGGACGGCCTCCGCCGCCTGGAGCAGCTCGCACAGGAGATCGGCCAGAAGAGCGCCAACGCCGAGGCCGCCCGGGCCCAGGTCCAGGAAAACGAGCAGACCCTGGACGGCATCTACCGCACGATCCGGCAGATCGATGCGGAGATCGAACGCAACGAAACCGACTACGCCGCCATCGACGCCCGGCTGAAGGAGAGCGATGCGACGATCGCCTCCCTGCGCGACCGGCGCGAAAAGACCTTGGAGCAGATGCGGGTGCTCGAGCTGGAGCAGGCCCAGCGGCAGATGAAGCGCGAGCATGCCTGCTCCCAGATCGAAGAGCGCTACCACGCCGCTTTCGGCGAGCTCCGCGCGCAGCTCGCCCCGGCTGCGGAGGACGCACCGGCCGAGCCGCCCCCGGACACCGACGCCATGGAGGCCGAGCTCAACCGCTACCGCACCAAGATCGCCCGGATCGGCGACGTGAACCTCGGCGCCATCCAGGAGTACCAGCAGCTGGGGGAGCGCTACGAGTTTCTGACGACGCAGAAAGCCGACCTGGAGAAGGCCATCGAGGACCTGCACAAGGTCATCCGCAAGATCAACCTGGTCTCCCAGGAGCGCTTCATGCAGACCTTCCAGGCCGTCAACGAAAAGCTGGTCGAGGTCTTCCCGCGGCTGTTCAACGGCGGCACGGCCGAGCTGGTGCTGACCGACCCCGACAAGCCGCTGGAGACCGGGGTGGAGTACATGATCCACCCGCCGGGCAAGAAGCTCACGCGCATGAGCCTGCTCTCCGGGGGTGAGAAGGCCATGGCCGCCATCGCCTTCATCTTCGCGATCTTCCTGATCCGGCCGGCCGCTTTCTGCCTGCTGGACGAGATCGACGCCCCGCTCGACGAAGCCAACATCTACCGCTTCAACGACCTGATCCAGCACATCGGCCAGAAGTCCCAGATCGTCATGATCACCCACAACAAGCGCACGATGGAGTTCGCCGACACCCTCTTCGGCATCACCATGGAGCAGAAGGGGGTCTCGAAGGTCGTCTCGGTCAACCTGCGGCGGCCGGAGTCCGCCGCCGCCTGAGGAACATCTTCGTTGAGCTGGTTCCGACGCAAAAAAGAGGAGACCCCTCCCCCGCCCGCCCCCGCGCCCGCGCCCGAGCCTGCCGCCGCACCGGCGGAGGAGAGCCCTCCGCGCCGGCGCTACTTCACGCGCCTGCGGGAGCGGCTTGCCAAGACCCGCCAGAATCTATCCGCCGGCTTCAGCCGGGCGCTGACCGGCAGGCGCCGGATCGACGCCCAGCTGCTCGAGGAGATCGAGGAGCTGTTGATCACCTCCGACGTCGGGGTGCAGACGGCCGCCCGGCTGATGGAGCGCCTCTCGGCCGCCAAGGCCGGGACGGTGGAGGAGCTGCAGGCGGTGCTCAGGGCCGAAGTCCTCGCCATCCTCGCCCATCCGCCAAGGCCCGCCCGGGCGCCGGGGCCGCCCCCGCACGTCGTCATGGTCGTGGGGGTGAACGGCGTGGGCAAGACCACCACCATCGGCAAACTCGCCGCGCGCCACACGGCCGAGGGACGCAAGGTGCTGATCGCCGCCGCGGACACCTTCCGCGCCGCCGCCGTGGAGCAGCTCGCGATCTGGGCCGAGCGCGCCGGGGCGGACATCGTCCGGCACCAGGCCGGGGCGGACCCGGCGGCCGTCGCCTACGACGCGGTCGACGCCGCCCAGGCGCGGGGGGCGGACGTGGTGATCGTGGATACCGCCGGCCGGCTCCACACCAAGGTCAACCTGATGGAGGAGATCAAGAAGGTCAAGCGCTCCATCGCCAAGAAGCTGCCGCAGGCGCCCCACGAGATCCTGCTCGTTCTGGACGCCACCACCGGGCAGAACGCCATCTCCCAGGCCCGGCTGTTCCACGAGGCCCTCGAGCTGACCGGCATCGCCCTCACCAAGCTCGACGGCACCGCCAAGGGCGGAATCGTCATCGCCATCTGCCACGAGTTCGACATCCCGCTGCGCTACATCGGCATCGGCGAGGCCATCGAGGACCTCCAGGAGTTCGACCCGGAGCAGTTCGTCGAGGCGCTGTTCGCCGCCTGAGGGGCGGCGCCGCCGCGGCGGCGAATCGGCGCAAATGCAGAAGAACAAAGGCTTCGTGGCCCTCCGGCCCGCAAGAATTGTGTTGACAGGCTTTGTTTCTTTCTGTAGGAAGCCAGAAACCATAGGAGCCGCCCAAGACCGGCCACCCGAAAACCCAAGCAAGGAGAAGACCATGACCAAAGCCGACCTGATCGAGAAGATGGCGAAGGAAGCGGGTATTTCCAAAGTGGCCGCCGGCGCGGCGCTGAAGTCCTTCGTGGACAACGTGACCAAGTCTCTCAAGAAGCCCGAGGGCAAGGTGACCCTGGTGGGTTTCGGAACCTTCAGCGTGTCCAAGCGCAAGGCGCGCAAGGGCCGCAACCCCCAGACCGGCGCCCCGATCAAAATCAAGGCCTCCAAAGTCGTGAAGTTCAAGGCCGGCAAAGGCCTGAAGTCGATCGTTTAGGTTTCGTCACCGACGCAGTGCATACAAAGGCGGCGCCGTGGCCACACGGCGCCGCCTTTGCATTGGGCCGCTCGGCATCGCCGCTGCGGCGCCGCCATCAGCGCAGAATGGCAAAGGCCGCGAACTCGCCGGTGTGGGCGGCCCAGGTGAGATCCACCCGCTCCACCCGCGCGAGCGCGGGGCCGCGGCGGCACCACGCCAGCATCCGCTCCACGCGCTGCTTCTCGCCTTCGATCACGGCCTCCACCGTGCCGTCGCGGCGGTTGCGCACCCAGCCGCTCACCCCGATCCCCTGGGCGGCCCATTGGGCGTCGTAGCGGAAGCCGACCCCCTGAACACGGCCGCTGACCACGACATGGGCCCTGACGTTTTCGGCCATGATCCACCTCCCGGAACCTGATGATGGCGGCGGCCGGTGGCACGCCCCGGCCCGGCGGCCGGCGCGCCCCGCTGCCGCAGGCCTATCCGGGCGCCGTTTTGCGACCGGGCCTCACGACCCGCGGCCGATCAGCTCCAGCCACTGCGCTTCGGTCAGCACCGGGACCCCGAGCGCGCCCGCCTTGCGCCCCTTTGCCCCGGCGCCCGGCCCGGCGACCACATAGTCGGTTTTGGCCGACACGGCCCCGGCCACGTTCGCCCCCAGCGCCTCGGCCTGCGCCTTGGCCTCGCTGCGGCTCAGGTTCTCCAACCGGCCGGTGAAGACGACGGTTTTCCCGGCGATGGGGGAGGCGGCGGCCGGCCGCTCGAAATCGGCGACGGCCACCAGCGGCGGCGCCTCGCCCCGCGGCCCGGTCAAGGCGTCCAGCACCCCCTGGTTGTGAGGCTCGGCCATGAACTCCAGCAGGTCGTGCGCCATGCCGGCCCCGATGCCGTTGATCGCCAGCAGCTCCGCGCGCTCCGGCGCACGCTCCGCCTGCGCCGCCGCCAGGCTCCCGCGCCAGCGGCTCAGGCTGAGATAGTGTCTGGCCAGCAGGCGCGCGGTCGCCTGGCCGACCTGATGGATGCCCAGGGCGTAGATGAAGCGGTCGAGCGGGATGCGGCGGGCGCGACGGATGGCCTCGAAGAGGTTTCGGGCCGAGGTCTCCCCCCACCCCTCCCATTCGCGCAGCGGGGCCGCCGCCTGCCCATCGCGCGCCTCCAGGGTGAAAATGTCCGCCGGCGTTGCGATCAGCCCCCGCCGGTAGAACGCCTCGATGTGCTTGGCCCCCAGCCCTTCGATGTCGAAGGCGTCGCGCGAGACGAAATGCTTCAAGCGCTCGACCACCTGCGCCGGGCACACCAGGCCCCCGGTGCAAAAGAGGTCCGCCTGCCCCGCTTCCCGGACCAGCCGGCTCCCGCACGCCGGGCAGCGCAGGGGAAAACGATAGGGGGCGCTGTCGGCCGGCCGCTGCGCCATGAGGACTTCGACGACCTGGGGGATCACGTCCCCCGCGCGCTGGATGATGACCGTGTCGCCGACCCGGATCTCCTTGCGGGCGATCTCATCGGCGTTGTGCAGGGTGGCGCGCCGGACCAGGACCCCGCCGACCGTGATCGGCTTCAGGTGGGCCACCGGCGTGATCTTGCCCGTGCGCCCGACCTGGCAGCGGATCTCCTCCACCACCGTCACGGCGCTTTCGGGCGGGAACTTCCAGGCGACGGCCCAGCGGGGGGAGCGGCTCACGAAGCCCAGCCGCCCCTGCCAGTCCAGCCGCTCCACCTTGAGCACGATGCCGTCGATGCTGAAGCCCAGACCGGAGCGCTGTTGCTGGATCTGCTCATAGTAGGCGCAGAGCCCGGCCGGGTCCGCGCCGGCGACGGCGACCACCCGCGCCGGGTCGTTGGGCGCAAAGCCCCAGCGGTGGATCCGCTCGAGCGCCTCGGACTGGGTGCGGGCAAAGGGTGCGGAGGCCTCGCCCCAGCCGTGGGCGACAAACCGCAGCGGGCGCGCGGCGGTGACGGCCGGGTTGAGCTGACGCAGGCTGCCGGCGGCGGCGTTTCTGGGGTTGGCGAAGAGCTTGGCGCCGCCGGCCGCCTGCTGCGCATTGAGCGCCAGGAAATCCGCGTCGGTCATGAAGACCTCCCCGCGCACCTCCAGGACCGCCGGCCAGTCCCGGCCCTGCAGCCGGCGGGGGACGTTTTGAATCGTCCGCACGTTGGCGGTGACCTCCTCGCCCACCTCGCCGTTGCCGCGCGTGGCCGCCTGCACGAGGGCCCCGGCCTCGTAGCGCAGCGCGCACGAGAGCCCGTCGATCTTGGGCTCGCAGCGGACCTCGATCAGCGCAGCGGGGTCCTGCAGCTCGCGCAGGAAATTGCGGATCCCCTCCAGCCAGTCGCTGACGTCCTCGGCCGCGAAGGCGTTGCCGAGCGAGAGCATCGGCACGCGGTGGGGCACTTTTTGGAAACCCTCGGCCGGGGCCGCACCGACCCTCTTCGCCGGGCTCTCGGGCCCCACCAGCTGCGGGAAGCGCGCCTCGATGGCCGCGTGGCGCCGCCGCAGGGCGTCAGCTCCGCCAGCTCGGCCAGCTCCGCCAGCGCTTCCGCCGCGCTCAAGCGGTCCGCGGGCGTGTCGCAACGGGTCGTGCGGCTGCGGTCTCTGGATGGATGCGCCATCGTTTCAAATAGCCGCCGCGGTGGGCGCCCGCCCCCGGCCATGGCCGCGAGAAGGTGCGCTGCGGCAGCCCCCTTATGCCGGAAGCCCGCGGCCGCATGGCGGCCGAATGTAGATCAGACGCCTTTGCGGCGCGAGGCACATACGGCGCTGTCCGCCTCCACGGGCCTCGCGGGAGGATCCCGGTGCAAGCGCCTCGCACCGCCTGCCCCGGCTTTTTGCCGCATCCTCAACGCACCACCAGCACGGGGATTCTGGAGTGCGTCAGCACTTTTTGCGTTTCGCTGCCGATCAGCATCGCCCCGACGCCCTTGCGGCCATGGGAGGCCATCAGGATCAGATCGCAGCCCCGCTTCTCGGCCAGCTGGATGATGGCCTCGTAGGGGGAGTCGTTGCTCTCGAAAACGGCCTCGCAGGCCACGCCGGCGGCCGCGGCTTTTTGCCGCACCTCCTCCAGGTGGGCGTTCGCCGCCGCCTTCGCCTGCCGGGCCGCCTCCGCCAGAGCCTCGGGGCTGATCCGCGCATGATAGAAGAGCGTGGGCTGCTGGGGCATCACGTTGAGGGCGGTCACCTTGGCGCCGATGCTCTGGGCGAGGCGGATCCCCTCTTCGATCGCCTTGCCGGACAGGTCCGATCCGTCGGTTGGTAGCAGAATGTGTTTGAACATCTCGCCCTCCTTGCGTGTGGACGACCCCTGGGTGTCGGCCGCAGCGCGCCGGCAACCGCGGGGGTCGATTTGAGCTCAGTTCGTTTCCGGGGCCGGCGGGTCCATTTCGAAAAGCCCGCTCGGCTGCTGCATTCCTATCCTAAGGACGGAAATGAAAGCGCGCAAGGCTGTCGGCCACGTAATCGATGTCGCTCCCGGTGTGGTCCGCGCTGATTTGAAACCGGATGGTCTGCCAACCGAGGGCCTCGATCCCCCGCCGGATGCGGGCGGTCGTGGTCTGCAGCCGCTCGAGCCGCCGCCCGTCGTCGCTGTCGCAGATCGCAAGGGCACGGCTGGCGGCCGCGACGGATGGCCTCGAAGAGGTTTCGGGCCGAGGTCTCCCCCCGCCCCTCCCATTCGCGCAGCGGGGTCCTGCAGCTCGCGCAGGAAATTGCGGATCCCCTCCAGCCAGTCGCTGACCTCCTCGGCCGCGAAGGCGTTGCCGAGCGAGAGCATCGGCACGCGGTGGGGCACTTTTTGGAAGCCCTCGGCCGGGGCCGCACCGACCCTCTTCGCCGGGCTCTCGGGCCCCACCAGCTGCGGGAAGCGCGCCTCGATGGCCGCGTGGCGCCGCCGCAGGGCGTCCACCAATGCTTCCGCTGAGGTCAAATGATCGGCCGGTGTGCTGAAAAACCTCGTCGGACTCCATTACATGGATTGATATGCCATCGTTTCAGGAAAGCCGCCCGGCGGCCGGGTCCCGTCAACCGCCGGGTGCAATTGCATGTGATGCGCGGCATCGCCGCCCGGGCAAGGGCGCAACCGCATCCGGCCTTACTATAAATTAGGCGCATGCGCAGCGCAATACAGAAACTGTATAGCCGGGTGACGACACTGCCGCCCGGGAAACCGGTGCTCTTCATCGCACTACCAGCACGGGAACTTTGGAATGTGTCAGCACTTTCTGCGTTTCGCTGCCGAGCAAAAGCGCCCCGACTCCTCCTCGTCCGTGGGAGGCCATCACGATCAGATCGCAGCCTTTCTGCTCGGCTACATAGATGATGGCTTCGTAGGCAGAATCGTTTCGTTCCAATACGACGTCACAGGCAACTCCGGCATCCTGGGCCAATTTTTTGACCGAATCCAAGTAGCTTTCCGCCGCCTGCTTGGACTGCCGGGCCGCCTCCTCCAGCGCTTCCGGGCTGATCCTCGCATGGTAGAAAAGTGTGGGCTGCCCGGGCATCACGCTGAGGCTTGTCACGTTTGCGCCGATGCTCTTTGCAAAACGGATCCCCTGTTCGATCGCTTTGTCGGATAATTCCGAACCGTCTGTGGGCAGCAGAATGTGCTTGAACATGTTGGCCTCCTTTGGGTTGTTTCCCACATGGGATTGCTGATCGCCGGCTATGGGCACCTTGGCCCTTTATACCCGCTTCACGAAACCGGATTTTCACACCTTCCGATCGCCTGGGGTTGGCTGTCGATAGGTTGACAGCGAGCTGATATACGGCTGAGCCTCTTCATCAAGAATAAATTCGGTTTTACGGGACACCTCGCCTTTTTCTGTCGAGATGCAATCCTCAAGCGGAGGAAACGCCCTCAAATCACGAGCAAAGACAGCCTTTATGAAAGAATCGACCCACCAGTAGATATCCGATTTTTGAATCTTGCGCCTCAAAGCCTTCATGCGCCGGTGTCTTTCCGACAGGGGCATGTCGCAAGCGGCGGCAATGCTCGCGGCAACCTCCTCCATGTCGTGGGGGTTGACGAGAATGGCTTCCGGGTGCAGTTGCGCAGCGGCGCCGGCAAATTCGCTCATAATCAGCACCCCGTCTTCGGAAACATTGCAGGCGCAGTATTCCTTGGCCACGAGGTTCATGCCGTCTTT
>JALOOU010000152.1 GCA_025454255.1 Desulfobacterales bacterium
GCTCTCCCACGAGGTGACCGCCGACGCCGAAACCCTGCGCCGGTCGTTGTTCGGGGGGCGCCGGGTGGCCGAAGTGGTGCTCGCCGAAAGAGGCGGAGCGCCCGTCGGTTTCGCCCTTTTCTTTCATAACTTCTCGACGTTTTTGGGCCGACCCGGCATCTACATAGAGGACCTCTATGTCGCGCCGGCGCACCGCAGGCAAGGGATCGGCCGGGGGCTTCTGAGCTTCATCGCCCGGCAGGCCGAGGCGCGCGGCTGCGGCCGCTTGGAGTGGTCGGTGTTGGACTGGAACGAAGCGGCCATCTCCTTTTACAAAAAGCTCGGCGCCCGCATGCTCGACGACTGGCGGATTTTTCGAATCGTTGGAACTGCGCTGGACGAGCTGGCCCGGCCATAGTGGACCGCACCCGGAGGTATCATGAAGCCTTCGGGCGAGGGTGCGCCCTTTTCCTGCCCCGGCAGCAAAATACCGACCAAACATCCGATCGATGGATCAGCCCGCCGGGCGCGGCCGGGATGGCGGGTTGCCCTTGGCGCCGGTCTTGTCGCCGGTCTAATAGCGGTCGCGCTTCAGTTGGAACCACACCTGGGCATCGAAGGGAACCTTGCCGCTGCGGCGGGGGCCTTCCAACTGCGGTACGTTTTCGAAGCCGCCGACCAGGACCTTTTCGACGGCCACGCCGGTTATGCGGTAGCCCTGCCCCCGCAGGGGTTCTTCTACTGCGCCAATGACCTCAGGCGAGAAGAGCAGATCGGCAACGTAGCGGTTGATGTCGGCCGCAATCGGCTTCCCCGAAACGGCATCCCAGCCCGGGTCGCGGGCGGCGCGCAACGCCAGAAATTGCACCAGCCAAGGATAGTCGATCAGGCGGCCGATGGCGAGCGAGGTGAACGTCCTCTCGGCCAAGGCGGGGCGGGGTTCCGCGACGGCCTGCTCCAAAACGCCGATCATGTCGGCCTTTGCGATGAGGCAGGGTCGATGGCGCGGATGGCCGGCCCGCAGCCGCAGGGTCGGCCAGTGGGCGGACGCCTCCAGGCTCAGGCGGCACTCGCCCGCCGCAACCGACGCAAATGTCTCATCCGCGCTAGCGGCGGGCGCGGTTGCCCCGAGCAGAAGGGCCGCCGCCAACACCGTTCGCAAAGCCGTCATAGGGCGCACCGGACTCACCGGAAAAAGAGGGGGTTATGGGCGACCGACGACGGAGGCCAGCCGCTCGATTCCTTTCAGCAGATCCGGGGTGTCGCAGAAGGCAAAGCTGAGGCGCATGCAGTTTCCCAGCCCCTGCCGGCTGCTGAACCTAACCCCCGGCATGAACTCCACGTTTTGAGAAAGAGCCTTGGCGTGCAGGGCGAGCGTGTCGACCGCCTCGGCCAGCTCCAGCCAGACGAAAAACCCCCCGGCCGGCTCGCTGAAGCGGGCCGACGGCGGCAGGCGCTCCCGCAACGCGGCGCACATGGCCTGCAGCCGGCGGCCGTAGGTCTGCCTCAGCAGGGCGAGGTTTTTCTCCACCAGCCCCAATTCCAGGGCACTCAGCACCACCCCTGAACTAAACGGGTTCAAACCGCCCCCGCTGTCGAGCAGCCCGCAGTCGACGATGCGCTCGATGAGCGCCGGCGCGGCCTGAAGCCAGCCCAACCGCAGGCCCGGGGCCAGTATTTTGGAAAAGGAGCCGAGCGAAATGATGTTGGCCGAGAGGCAGGCAGCGGCCATTGGGGAAGGGGGCGGGCGAGTGTAGGAGAGGGGGTGATAGACCTCGTCGGCCACCACCAGCAGATGATGCCGCCGGCTCAGTTCGGCCAACTTTTCACGCCGCGCTGCCGAGAGGCAGACGCTCGTTGGGTTGTGGTAGGTCGGGATCGTGTAGAGGAATGCCGGCCGCACTCGCCTCAACTGCTCCTCCAGCGCCTCGACGATCAGCCCATCCGCGTCCATCGGCAAAGCGACCGGGTTCAACCGGTGGTCCGCGAAGATTTTGCGCGCCAGAAAATAGGTCGGCTCCTCAACGAAAATCGTCTCGCCGGCCTTGCTGAAGAGCGTGCAGACCATATCGATCGCCTGGGAGGCGCCGTTGGTGACGAGCAGATGCGCCGGATCGACCGGCAGGCCGTAGATGGGACCGAGGAAATCGGCAAGCGCCGTGCGAAAACGCCGGTCGCCCTGTTCGGCTCCATAGGCGAGCAGCATCCGCTCCGGTCGCGCCCCGCTGTGGGCTGCGGCCTGGGCCATCGCCCCGTAGGGCAGCAGCCGGGGCGAGGGCTGCCCGATCGCCAGGTCGATCATACCGGGTGGAATTTCCTTTTGGGCAGTGCTGTATGCGATCGCCGCAGGCATGCGCCTCCAAAAAAGCGGGGTCGGATTTCTATCGAACGGGTTTCGCAACCTCGGATCACGGTTGCGGGCCAGACGCAGGCCGATTCGAAAACGCAGCAACCGTGAACAGGTTGTGAGCACCTGCAAGCGGCCGGCAACGCCGCCCCCAGCCGTCGGACGGGGGGTGTGAAATCCATTCTAATACAGTCGGGCCGGCTTGTGAATGACATTTTGCCGCCCAGCCCCCCATGAAGGGGGCGGAAGGACTTGATGCCCGGAGGCGGCGTGACCAAGTTCCGCACCTGCCCGCCCGATCAGCTGAGCGACGCCCTGGAGAAAGGTTTGAAGCGGCTCTGCACGGACTACGTGGATGCCTTTTCCACCCACGGCATCAGCGATTTCAAGCAAATAGAGAGACTCCGCGGATGGGCCGATCAGGCGAAAAAATCCGGCTGGATCGACACGGTCATGTTCACCTACAACTTCCGACTGATGAACGCCCCGAAGATGAAGGCGGCCGTGGATGCCTGCGCACAGGCGGGCATCGGGCTCACCTCCTTCAAAACCCAGGCGGGCGGTCCGGTCAAAGCGGACAGCGAGGCCGAGTTCAAGCTGCTCCAAAAGTTCCTCGAGCGCGGATTCACCGACAAGCAGGCGAAGCTGAAGGCCGTGTGGGAGAACCCGAGCATCGCCAGCATCTGCTCGCAGATGCCGAGCCTTGCCTTCCTTTCAGCCAATGTGGCCGCAGCGCGGGATCTGAAGTCTCTCGCCAAAAACGATGGGGATTGCCTCGAGCGCTTCGCTGCGCAGATTCGCACCGGGTACTGCGCCGGCTGCGGCCGCATCTGCCAGGCGGCGGTAGGCGGGAAGATCCCGGTGAACGACGTCAGGCGCTGCCTCATGTACTACAAGGACTACGGCGACCGCGAACTTGCATGCGACCTCTTCAGCGGGCTGCCGGCCGTGGCGCGGCAGCAGCCGACCGAGGTGGATTACGCCATGGCTGAGAAAGCATGCCCGCAGGGGGTTGCCATCGCCCGGCTCATGGTCGAGGCTTCACCACTTCTGGCCTGATCCGGCCCGTTCAAGCCGCCCGCGTGCACCCCCGGAAAGAAACGGCCGGTCGCGCTTCAAATTTGCCCTTGACACGCCTCAGCCCTTTTGTCATAGTCGCGCCGACTCGATCATCCGGCAAGTGGGCTCATGAACCTCGTCACCTGCAAAAATATCCGCCGCCGCAGCCGCCGCCGTACCCGCCGGCTCGGGCCGGGTGTTTTCTGCGCTGGAGATGAGTGAAGCGACAAATCCACGAAACGCAAAAAACCCCGGCCGCGGCCGGGGTTTTTTTATTCCTGAAAACCGGCTTCGCCATGCTTTCAACGTAACGAACAAGGGAGACCTGCACAATGGCAAAAGACAACGCAAAGAAGGTGGTGCTGTCCTACAGCGGCGGACTGGACACGTCGGTGATCGTGCCCTGGCTCAAGAACAACTACGGCGGCTGCGAGGTGATCTGCTTCACGGCCGACCTCGGCCAGAACGAGGACTTGAGCGGCCTGGACAAGAAGGCGGTCGCCTCCGGGGCGAGCAAGCTGATCGTGGCCGACCTGCGGGAGGAATTTCTGCAGGACTACGTCTTCCCCACCCTGCAGGCCGGGGCGGTCTATGAGCGCGACTACCTGCTCGGCACCTCGATGGCCCGGCCCCTGATTGCGAAAAAACTGGTCGAAGTGGCCGAGGCCGAGGGCGCCGACGCGGTCTCCCACGGCTGCACCGGAAAGGGCAACGACCAGGTGCGCTTCGAGCTGACCGTGATGGCGCTGAACCCCAAGCTCAAGGTGATCGCGCCTTGGCGCGAGTGGGAGATCAAAAGCCGCGAGGACGCCATCCGCTACGCGCAGAAATACAACGTGCCGATCTCCCAGACCGAAAAGGACATCTACAGCCGGGACAGCAACATCTTCCACCTCTCCCACGAGGGCGGGGTCCTCGAGAACCCCTGGAACGAGCCCGAGGAGCGAATGTACCAGCTCTCGGTGAGCCCGGAGAAAGCGCCCGACACGCCCGAGTATATCGAACTCGACTTCGAGAAAGGCAATCCGGTCGCGCTGAACGGCAACCGGCTTACCGCGGTCGAGCTTTTCACCCGCCTGAATGCCCTGGCCGGCAGCCACGGGATCGGCCGGGCCGACATCGTGGAAAACCGCCTGGTGGGCATGAAGAGCCGCGGCGTCTACGAGACCCCGGCCGGCACCGTTTTGCTGCGCGCCCACCAGGCACTGGAGAGCATCTGCCTGGACAAGCACACCATGCGCTACAAGGACGCCGTGGCCGTCAAGTATGCCGAGCTCGTCTACAACGGCCTCTGGTTCTGCCGGC
>JALOOU010000086.1 GCA_025454255.1 Desulfobacterales bacterium
GAACATCCGGCCGGGCCGCTACCAGGCCTCGGACATCGAGCTGCTGCAGTCCGGCAAGCACCCCGGCAAGACCAACATCACCGACGCGGACAACGCCCTGAACATCCTGCGCTATTTCACCGACCGGCCGACCGTGGTGATCGTCAAGCACAACAACCCCTGCGGCGTGGCGCGCGCCGAGCGCTTGGCGGACGCCTACGCGAAAGCCAACCTCGCGGATCGGGTGGCGGCCTTCGGCGGGTGCATCGCCTGCAACCGGCCCGTGGACAGGGCCACGGCCGAGGCGATCGGCCTGCAGTATGCCGAGGTCGTGGTGGCGCCGGAGTTCGAGGAGGGGGTGATGGAGATCTTCGCCCGCAAAAAGAACCTGCGGGTGATGCGCATCGCCAACATCGCCCGCCTGCAGGAGTTCGTCGGCCAGCCCGTCGTGGAGTTCAAGAGCCTGATGGACGGCGGCCAGATCGTGCAGTGGTCCTTCGTGCCGGTCACCCGCGGGCCGGCGGACCTGAAGGCCGCCGAGTGCGAGTACAAGGGGAAGAGCTACCGGGTCGAGCGCGCCCCCACGGCCGCGGAGACCGAAGATCTTCTGTTCGGCTGGTTCGTCGAGGCGGGCGTGAGCTCAAACTCCGTCATCTACGTCAAGGACCAGGTCACGGTGGGGATCGGCACCGGCGAGCAGGACCGGGTGGGGGTGGCGGAGATCGCCCGGGACAAGGCCTACCGCAAGCTGGCCGACCGCTACTGCTTCGAGGCGCACGGCATCGGCTACAACGACTTGCGGGATGCGGAAAAAAGGGCCGAGATCGACGCGCGCGTGGCGCAGGAGAAGGGCGGGCTGATCGGCGCCGCGATGATCAGCGACGCCTTTTTCCCCTTTCGCGACGGCGTGGAGGTGGGCATCCGCGAGGGGGTGCGCGCGGTGATCCAGCCGGGCGGTTCGGAGAACGACTACCAGGTGATCGAGGCCTGCAACGCGGCCGGAGTGGCGATGGTCTTCACGGGCCAGCGCTCCTTCAAACACTAGTTCATCAGCTTGGCGAGCATGGCCAGCGCATGGTCGATGCCGGCGGCGTTGACCTCGTAGTGGGTGACGGCCCGGACGGTGCGGGCGCCGGTGGCGAGCATGCGGACCCCTTCGCGCTCGAGCCGGCGCAGGAGCTCGGCGGCGGTCAGGCCCGGCTTGGTCACGGCGAAGTAGACGATGTTGGTCCGCACCCGCGCCGGGTCGATCGAAATCCCGGGAATCGCCGCCAGGCCTTCGGCGAGCTTGCGCGCGTGGGCGTGGTCCTCGGCCAGGCGGTCGACCATCTCATCGAGGGCGACCAGCCCGGCGGCGGCGATGACCCCGGCCTGCCGCATGCCCCCGCCCAGAAGCTTGCGCGCCCGCCGCGCCTGCCCGATGAACTCGCGGCTGCCGCAGACCACCGAGCCCACCGGCGCGGCCAGCCCCTTGCTCAGGCAGAAGCAGACCGAGTCGGCCGCGGCGGCCAGCTCGCGGGCCGAGACCCCGAGCGCGGCGGCGGCGTTGAAAAGGCGCGCCCCGTCCACGTGCAGGCGCAGGCTGTGGCGCCGGGTGATCTCCGCCGCGGTGCGCGTGAAGGCCGCATCGATCGGTGCGCCCCCGCAGCGGTTGTGGCTGTTTTCGAGCATCACCAGCCGCGTTCGCGGGAAATGCGGGTCGTCGCTGCGGACGGCCGCCTCGATCTCCTCCGGCGCCAGCGTGCCGTCCTCCCGGTTGGCGACGGTGCGCGGGCTGATCCCGCCCACGGCGGCCATCCCGCCCTGCTCATAGATGAAGCTGTGGGACAGATGGCCGAGAATGACCTCATCCCCCCGGCCGCAGTGGGCGAGCAGGCTGGCGAGGTTGGCCATCGTCCCGCTGGCGACGAGCAGGGCGGCCTCCTTGCCCAGCAGTTCGGCCGCCTTGGCCTCCAGGCGGTTGACCGTGGGGTCTTCGCCGAAAACATCGTCGCCGACCTCGGCCGCGGCCATGGCGCGGCGCATGGCGGGGGTGGGGCGGGTCATGGTGTCGGAGCGCATTTCTACCATTGGCATCCTGTTTCTTCCTTCCGGCAAAAGGCCCGGACCGGGGGCATCCGACTCTGTTTCGCTCTTCTGAGCCTCGAACCCTGCCGGCCTTCCTCGTGGTCACCCTCCCCCTACTCCATCGACGCGCGGGTTGCAAGGTCTGCGTCCGGAAACGCCGGGTCAAACCACCGGTGGGGAGGGTGGCGCTATTCGTCGGCGCGCGGGACAAGCTCACGCCCAAGGCTGTGCGCGAGCGGCTTCGCGCCGCGATGGGGCTGCGAAAACCAAAATCTTGACTATCCGCGAGCCGAAAGCTATTAGCAGTCACTGAATCGATTTCATTTTTTGGAGCCGGGCGCCGGTAGGGGCACTGCCAATCAGGGAGGGGGATGACCATGGCCAAGATGTTGTGGAAGCCGTCCGAGGAGAGCGTCAGGCAGTCCGCCATGCACCGCTTCTTGCAGCTCGTCAATTCCAGGTTCAACCAGCGCTTCAGCGACTACGAGTCTTTGCACGCGTGGTCCGTCAATCATATCCCCGACTTCTGGGCCACGCTGTGGGAAGTCGCCGATGTCATCCACTCCACGCCCTACGACACCGTGGTCGCGGGCCTGGACCAGATGCCCGGGGCCCGCTGGTTTCCCGGCGCCCGGCTCAATTTCGCCGAAAACCTGCTGCGCTACCGGGACGAGCGCACCGCCCTCGTCTTCAAACCGGAGGGGCGGCCCTCCACGCGCATCTCCTATGCCGAGCTCTATGACGAGGTGGCGCGCGTGGCCCACAGCCTGCGGGCGATGGGAATAACGGCCGGCGACCGGGTGGTCGGCTTTCTGCCCAACATGCCGCAGGCGACCATTGCCATGCTGGCGGCGGCCAGCATCGGGGCCGTCTGGTCCTCCTGCTCGCCGGATTTCGGGATCAAAGGGGTCCTCGATCGCTTCGGCCAGATCCGGCCGCGGGTGATTTTCTGCGCCGACGGCTACCTTTTCAAGGGCCGCAAGATCGACTGCCGCGAGAGGCTGGCGGATATCTTGAAGGAGCTGCGCTCGATCGAGCGCGTGGTGGTCGTGCCCTACACCGAAGAGGCACCGGACATCGGCATGCTGCCCAAGGCCGTTTTCTGGGGGGAGTTTCGGTCCAAGACCGCCGGTCTGACGATCCCGTTCGAGCAGCTGCCCTTCGAGCACCCGCTCTACATCATGTACTCCTCGGGCACCACGGGGCTTCCCAAGTGCATGGTGCAGAGCGCGGGCGGCATCCTGGTGCACCACCTGAAAGAGCTCATCCTGCACACCGATCTCACGCGCCGGGACACGATCTTCTACTTCACGACCTGCGGCTGGATGATGTGGAACTGGCTGACGAGCGCGCTGGCGGTCGGCGCCACCCTCGTGCTCTTCGACGGCAACCCCTTTCACCCTCACCCGGGCGCCCTGTGGGAGATGGCCCAGGATGAGAGGATCTCGGTCTTCGGCACCAGCGCGGGCTACATCGCCGCGCTCATGGGCTCCGGGGTCAAGCCGCGCGAGACCTACGATCTGGCGCCCCTGCGCGCGCTGCTCTCCACGGGGTCTCCGCTGTCCGTGGAGGGCTTCGAGTTCGTCTACCGCGACGTGAAGCCCGACCTGCAGCTCGCCTCGATCTCCGGCGGGACCGACCTGAACGGCTGCTTCGCCCTGGGCAACCCGATGGGCGCCGTCTACGCCGGGGAGCTGCAGTGCCGCGGGCTCGCAATGGACGTGCACGCCTTCAACGCCGAGGGCAGGCCCGTCATCAACCGGCAGGGGGAGCTCGTCTGCTGCAAGCCCTTTCCCTCCATGCCGATCTATTTCTGGGACGACCCCGCGGGCAAAAAGTACTACGGCGCCTATTTCGGGGTCTACCCCAACGTGTGGCGGCACGGGGATTTCATCGAGATCAACGAGCGCGGCGGGGTCACCATCTACGGCCGCTCGGACGCCACCCTCAACCCGGGCGGGGTGCGCATCGGAACGGCCGAGATCTACAGCATCGTGGCCCTGATGCCGGAGGTGGTGGACAGCGTCGTCATCGGCCAGAACTGGAAAAACGATGTGCGCGTGATCCTCTTCGTGAAGCTGCCCGAGGGCGAGCAGTTGACCGAGGCGCTCACGAAAAAGATCAAGGATACCATCCGCACCCTGGCCTCCCCGCGCCACGTGCCCGCCAAGATCATCGCCGTTCCGGGCATCCCGTACACGCTCAACATGAAGAAAGTGGAGATGGCCATCAAGAAGGTCATCGACGGGCAGCCCGTCCTCAACAAGGACGCCCTGGGAAACCCCGAGGTGCTCGACTTCTACGCGAATATCAGGGAACTCCACGAGGATTGAGGCGATTGGGCTGAACCGATGACCGGCGCGTGCATCCTGCATCCCATTGGCGTCGTCAGAAATCCGGGCGACGCCGCCTGGCTCGAGATCGAAGAGGCCTACCGCGATGCCATGCTGGGGCTTGAGGGCTTCTCGCACATCCTCGTTCTGTTCTGGTTCCACGAAAACGACACGGCCGAGCTGCGCGCCACCCTCCAGGTGCGCCCGCGCAAGGACCCGAAAAACCCGTTGACGGGCGTGTTTGCCACCCACTCCCCGCTGCGGCCCAACCTGATCGGTCTGACCCGCTGCCGGGTCCTGGCCATCGAGGGGATGGTGATCCGGCTGGACGCGATCGACGCCCGCGACCGCTCCCCGCTCATCGACATCAAGTGCTTCATCCCCGACAGGCAGCCCGTCTCCGACATCCGCCTTCCGGCATGGGTGTGAGCATGCCGATCCGCCTCTCCGGCCAGATCGAAACCGTCGTCTTCACCAACGAGGAGTCCGGCTTCACGATCGCCCGGGCGCGGGTGGCCGGCCGACGCGATCCGGTGACGGTGGTCGGCGGCCTGCTGGCCCCCGTTCCCGGCGAGTGCCTGGAGATGGAGGGCGACTGGGCGTTTCACCCGCGCTTCGGGGAGCAGTTCAAGGTGGAGCGCTTTACCACCCGCGTCCCCGCCACGGTGGACGGGATCCGGCGCTACTTGGGCTCCGGGCTGATCAAGGGGCTCGGGCCGGTGATGGCCGGGCGCATCGTCGATCGTTTCGGCGCGCAGACCCTCGCGGTGATCGAGCAGGAGAGTGAGCGCCTCGCGGAGGTGCCCGGCATCGGCCGCAAGCGCATCGCGATGGTGGCCGCTGCCTGGCGGACTCAGCGCGAGGTCCGCGATCTGATGCTGTTCCTGCAGAGCCACGGGGTCGGGGCCGGCTACGCGGTGCGGATTTTCAAGCACTACGGCAACCGGGCCGCCGCCCTGGTGCGCGAGAACCCCTACCGGCTGGCGACGGACATCGAGGGCATCGGGTTTCTGACCGCCGACCGCATCGCGGAGAAGATCGGGTTTCCGCGCAACGCCCCCCTGCGCCTGGCGGCCGGGGTCCTCTACCTCCTGCAGCAGCTGGCCGACGAGGGCCACGTGTTCTTCCCGGAGCGGGAGCTGATCGGCCGGGCGACGGAGACGCTGCAGGTGGAGCCTGAGCGGGTCGCCTCCGTCCTGCCGGCCCTTGCCGCCGATAACCGCATCCGCATCGAGGAGCCGCTGCCGGCGGGGCCGGGGCCGGCGGAGGCCGGCGCGCGCGCGGTCTTCCTCGCCGGTCTGCACCGTTGCGAGGCGGAGGCGGCCCGCAAGCTGCGGGTGTTGATCGAGGTGCCGAGCGGACGGCCGGCCGTGGACGCGGAGAAGGCCCTGGCCTGGGCCGAGCGCCGGCTCGCCATCCGGCTCTCGGCGGACCAGCAGGCGGCCGTGCGCGGCGCGGTCACGCAAAAGGTCATGGTGATCACCGGCGGTCCGGGCACCGGCAAGACCACCATCGTCAGCGCCGTGCTCAGCATCTTCGGCCGCCTGCAGGTGCAGGTGCTCCTGGCGGCCCCCACCGGCCGGGCCGCCAAGCGCATGAGCGAGGCCACCGGCCATGACGCGCGCACTATCCACCGCCTGCTCGAGTACCACCCCCAGAAAGGCGGGTTCCAGCGCGGCGAGGCCCACCCGCTCGACTGCGACGTGCTCATCGTGGACGAGGCCTCGATGATCGACACCCTCCTCATGCACCACCTGCTCAACGCCCTGCCGGCGGCGGCGGGCCTCATCCTCGTCGGCGACGTGAACCAGCTGCCCTCGGTCGGGCCGGGAAGGGTTTTGGGGGACATCATCGATTCGGCGACCGTGCCCGTGGTGCGCCTGACCGAGATTTTCCGCCAGGCGCGCTGCAGCCGGATCATCGTCAACGCGCACCGGATCAACGCGGGCATTCTCCCCGAGCTCGACCCCGCGGGGGCCGAGGACGTCGCGCAGGATTTTTTCTTCATCGAGCGCGAAGACCCCGAAGAGGCGCTCTCGGCCATCTTGGAGCTGGTCGCCACGCGCGTCCCGCGGCGCTTCGGGTTCGACCCGCTGAGCGAGATCCAGGTGCTGACCCCCATGCACAAGGGGGTGGTGGGGGCCGCCAACCTCAATCAGCGGCTGCAGGCGGCGCTCAACCCGGGCGAGGGCGGGGTCGCCCGCGGGGATCGCCTCTTTAGGGTCGGGGACAAGGTCATGCAGGTCCGCAACAACTACGACAAGGAGCTCTTCAACGGCGACATCGGCCGGATCAGCGCCATCGACCCCGGTCGCCGCGAGCTGGCGGTCGTTTTCGAGGGCCGGGAGGTGGACTACGAGTTTGCGGAGCTGGACGAGATCGTTCTCGCGTATGCCGTCTCCGTGCACAAGGCCCAGGGCTCGGAGTACCCGGCGGTGGTCTTCCCGGTGTTGACCCAGCACAACCTGCTGCTCCAGCGCAACCTGCTCTACACCGCCATCACCCGGGCGCGCCGGCTGGCGGTGCTGGTCGGCACCCGGCGCGCCTTGGCCATGGCCGTCAAGAGCCGCCGCCGCGAGCACCGCCACACGCGCCTGCGCGAGCGCCTGCACCCCCCCTAACCCGCCTCCCCAACCCATTTAGGGGACGGTCATGTAATTATGCGTTGATTCTTTTTGTGTGTGATGGTACCGTTGTCCCATGCCTCGTCGAGCTCGAATAGATGCCCCTGGCGCCCTTCACCATGTCATCTGCCGTGGCATCGAGCGCCGAAAAGTTTTTCGAAGCGATTTTGACCGGAACGATTTCATGCAGAGGCTCGAGGAAAATCTGCTTGAATCCCAAACTCCCTGCTATGCGTGGGCCCTGATGCCGAATCATTTCCACTTGTTGCTGAGAACGGGCAACGTTCCGATCGCAAAGGTGATGAGCCGGGTGTTGAGTGGATATGCGGGTAGTTTCAACCGGCGATATCGGCGAGCAGGGCATTTGTTCCAGAACCGTTACAAATCGATCCTGTGCCAGGAGGACATCTATCTGTTGGAGTTGGTGCGATATATTCATCTGAACCCATTGCGATCCGCGTTGGTTCCATCGCTGGATGAACTGGAACGTCATCGTTTCAGCGGCCACAGCGTTTTGATGGGGCACCATGATTTCAAATGCCAGGATGCGAAAACGGTGCTCGCGTTGTTTGGAAGAAGAACCGATGCTGCGCGCAACGCTTACCGGGAGTTCGTGGAGGAGGGCGTCGCACTTGGCAAACGGCCGGAGCTAACCGGCGGCGGTTTGATCCGAAGCCTGGGGGGCTGGGCTGCGGTCAAGTCTCTGCGCCGCAGGCGCGAGCACCTCAAGGGGGATGAACGCATTTTAGGGGATAGCGATTTTGTCGACTCGGTGCTGTCCGGGCAGAATGAACGGTTGGAACGCCGTTATACACTTCAATCTAAGGGCGTTGATTTTCCGGCGGTCATCCGGCGGATCGAGAGACTTTACGGACTTGGGCACGAGGTGCTTCTTTCGGCGGGCAAGCACCCCGAGCATGTGGAGGCAAGGAGTCTTGCTTGCTACTGGGCGGTCAAAGAGCTGGGGATGACGACGGTGGAGGTGTCCCGCCGGTTCAACATCACCCAGCCGGCGGTGAGCAGGGCCGTTTATCGCGGAGCGAGCATCGCAAAGGATAGAGGGTTTCGGCTGCTGCCAGACGATATAACATAAAAACATGCCCGTCCCCCTTAGTACGTTTTTGAGAGCTTTCATAGGAGAGAGGATATGCGCATCTTGCGATCGGCACTTCTACTGATGATGGTCAGCGCAGTCGGGTGCGCGGGGTCTCAACCGGTTCGGCTGCAGCTGGCGTCGGGCGCCCGCATCGGCATTCTCAACGTGCTGGAGCCGCAGCTGACCCACATGCACGTGGGCGCGCTGCGCTTCGACGGCTTCACCACATTACACGAGGTCGATTGGGACATTCCCGGTTACATGAACCGTGCGATCGAGAACAAACTTAAAGCCCGCGGCAGCGCCATTCTGGTGCCTTTGGCAGCCGGTGCCCCTGAGGCGTGGAGGCAGTCCACGGCAAGCGGCATCATCCGGGCTGCCAACTGGCGGATACCCGGCGACCTGCGCACTTATTTGGAAAAAGCCTCGCTTGATTACCGACTGGATGCGATCGTCTCTGTGAGCAGCTACAACTCCAGCTTGCAGCGGCAGGAGGGCTGTTTCTCCATAGGAAAAACCGATTTGGCCACTCAAGGCTACGGGCTCTTTACCTGGACCAGGGTGCTGTCGGGGTTCTCCAGCCGGGTGCCATTCGGTCAGAACACGGCCGCACCTTACGCCAATATCATGGTGGCGGTTTTTCAGACGCAGCCGGTGGCTCTGGCTGCCTTCGGTCTCGCCCCTTGCAGCCAATCCTCCCTGCCGGAGTTTTCGTGGTGGGGTGACACGCGCACTCTCAGCCCCGCGGCGCTTCAACAACTCAGGCCCTACGTCGAAGAGCTGGGTGCGGCGGCTGCGCAGGCCGGCTTGACCAGCGCTGGTTTGCTGCCCTGACATGGGCGGTAGGGGGGGATGGTGATATCAACTGCGGCGGCCGTTGGTACTGCCACTCAGCCCTTTTTCCTTTGCCGCGGGTGCTCCCGTCCGCCGTCGATGCAGATCTTGATGAGATCATGGCCTTGGTGGGGTAATATCGGCTGAAGGAAAAAGGTTTGGGGCTGATCGATATGCACTTGATGACCTCAGCTTTACTCTCCGGCCTGCCGCTTTGGACCCTGGATAAGAGCCTGAAAGGGGTTTCTACCAAGATAGAAATTAACTACAGGAAATTCCAGAGAGAACGGATACAAACGTCCCCTATTTGCTGGATCTCGCATGCTGAGTTATCCGCGGCGGTCGATGCGAAAGACATAAAAACATACCTGTCCCCTAAACTTTCTTGTCCCCTAAACTTTCTGTCCCCGTGCGCCGCATTGACAAAGCAGCCGCCCCCGCCGCCGCCGGCACCGGAAGACCCCGCGCCGCCGCCGGAGCCGCTCTCCCCGTCGTAGGCGATGCGCACCGGCATGTTCTCGGCGTTGTAGCTGATGAAGCGCTCCCGCACCCGGCCGGGGTTCGTCAGATCCGGCACCCGCACCATGTTGCCGTTCTCATCGTAGTCCAGCTGGTACTCCCGGCCGTCCACGCGGAGGAGCTTCGGCCCGTGCAGCGGGAAGTGCTCGTCAAAGACCGGCGCGATCACCGCCGCCGGGTAGGTCTCCCCGGCCCCTGAGCTGCTCTCGGAGAGCAGCCGGTGCAGTCGGTCGTAGCGGTAGCTGCGCGTGGCCGCCCCCTGCGGGCCCTCGGCCGTGATCCCCACGATGTCCCCGGCCGCGCTGTAGCGGTAGCTTCGCTTCTGAAGGGTGGTGAGCTGCGGGTCGGCTGTGCCGCTTGAAAGCAGGCGGCCCGTGGCCGGGTCAAAGCGGTGGGTCGTGGCCGTGCCGTTGCCGTGGTAAACGTAACGGGCACGGCCGGCCGCGTCGTACTCCTCAAAGGCCGCCATCTCGGTAAAATCCGTGATTCCCATCACCGATCTTAGCAAAGCGGTCTCGGGGTGGTAGCTGTAGGCCACCTGATAGTTGTCCGGGTAGCGCACGCTTAAAAGTCGGCCGGCCGCATCGTAGCGGTAGGCGCTGGTGTAGGCCGCCTTGGGCGCCCCGTAAACGCTGCGGCTGACCTCCAGCACCCGGCCCGCGGCATCGTAGGCCTTGTAGGTGGTGCGGGCGGTGGCGTTTGCGACTCCATACAGCCGGCCGATGCCGTTTGCAACCCCCGGGTTGTCGTAGCGGTAGCTGACCGCCGGATCGCCTGTGGAGTAGCTCTTGGAGACCACCCGGCCCAGCGCATCGTAGGCAAAGCGGGTCACCTGCCCCTTGGCGTCGGTCTGGGCAAGAAGGCGGCCGGCGGCGTCGTACGCATAGCCCCAGGTGCCCATGTCCGGATCGTCCATGCCGACTTTGCGCCCCAGCGTGTCGTAGGCCATCGTGACCGCCCGGCCCAGGGCGTTGGTGACCGAGAGCAGGTCGCCGGCCGCGTTGTAGGCGTAGGCCGTGACCGCTTCAGCGCCCTCGAGGTGCTCGATTACCTCCACCACCCGGCCCAGGTAGTCCTTTATCTCGGTCTTGGCCGCGCCGTCGGCGTCGGTGGCCGTCACGGCAAGCCCGCTGTAGGCAAAGCTGGCGGCCGCGGCCCCGTGTTCGGCCGCGGGGGTATCGATGCGCACCAGCCGGCCGCGCAGATCGAAGAAGCGCCTCACCCAGGGGCTCTCCGCGGGAAGCGGCTGCGGGTACTCCGGGCCCTTTGCAAAATAGGGCCCGACGCTGTAGTGGTTTCTGCCCATGCGGTCGTAGAAGCTGCGGGATACGATCGGCTTGCCCGCCTCCCCGAAGCCCACCGTCTGCAGGCTCCGGCCCAGGCCGTCCACGTATTGGCAGCCGCGGATAAAGCCCCCGGCCTCACCCTCCCTGACGCGGGTCAGCACCGCGGCCGGCCGCTGGCTGTCGCGGTACTCCATCTGCCGCAGCCCGCCGTCGGCCGTACGGGTCTCGATCAGCCGCCCGAAGGGGTCGTAGAGGTGGCGGCTCTGGTTGCCGTTTTCGTCGATGAGCACGGTGGGCTTGCCGAAGCGCGCATCCACCTGCATGCGGCTCACGTGCGCCACCCCGCCGGTGGCGGGCCGCTCGACTGAGACCGGGTAGCTGCGGCTCGGTTCGTCGTAGCCGGTGCGGGTCGTGTGCCCCAGGGCGTCGGTGACGGCCACCGGGTTGCCGAAGGCATCGTAGGTGGTTACGACCCGGGGGTTTGGCCCACCGGCCAGCCACTGCTCGGCGGCGAGCCGGTTGCCGGTGCCAGGCTCGTACTCGAAGTAGCTCTGCCGCAGCTTGCCGCTGAGCGCCCCCTCCAGGCTCTCGGCCACCGGCCTGAACAGCCAGGGCCCGAAGCTCTCCCAGCGCGTGCGCTTGACGAGCGCCTCCGCCCCCGTGCCCGAGAGTGTTGTTGCCACCAGGCTGCCGGTCGCGTCATCGTATTGGTACTCCTCGGTAGAAACGACGCTATGCTCGTCGAAGAGCGCGCTTTGCTTTCGCGCCAGCTTCACAAAATGGGCACCGCCGCCAAGCGGCTCCGCTTCCCAAAACATCTCCGTGCGGGCCGCAAGCGGCCCGGCGGCGGCCTTGCGGTTTTCCGTCAGCCGGATTTTGCCCTGCCGCAGGGCATCCTGGTGGAAGAGGGTTTTGGTCGTGGCCCCTTCGGGGTCGGTTTGGGTGATCGTCTCAAAGCCCCGGAACTCGCGCGCGGCCGGGTCGTAGTAGCCCCCCTGGTAGGCAAAGCGGCTCACCAGATCCGGACTCTCGCCCAGGCCGTCTTTGACCGTGATCGTTGCCACCGGGTGCACGATGAAGGGCAGCCGGTGGTTTTCAATGCGCGAGGATGCCGTGTAGGCGATCTCGGTTCTCCCGCCCAGCGGATTTTCGACGCGCGCGAGCAGGTCCGGCACCGTGACCCCGGACTGCACCAGCGAGGCCATGCGCCCCTCCGGACGGAAAAAAAACAGGTCCGCCTTGCCGTCGCCGTTAAAATCCATCGGCAGCGCGATGTCGCGCCTGCCGCGCATATCCCAGCCGCCGATGCCTGCGCCGGAGAAGTAGACCTGGCTGAAGGAGCCCTCCCCGTTGGAGCGCGCGACACAGGCGATGCCGCCGTCGGGCCGGTAGAGGAACAGATCGCTTTTACCGTCGCCGTTGAAGTCAAAGGGCAGCACCACATCCCGGCTGCCCCGCAGGTCAAAGCCCGCGATGCCGGAGCCGGAATAATAGACCGAGGTAAAGGAGCCGTCGCCGTTGGAGCGGGCCACACTGGCGATGCCGCCGTTTGGCCGGTAGAAGAAGAGATCGCTCTTGCCGTCGCCGTTGAAGTCGAAGGGAAAGACCACGTCCCGGCTGCCCCGCAGGTTGAAGCCCGCCATGCCCGTGCCGGAGTAATAGACCTGCGTGAAGGAGCCGTCCCCGTTTGAGCGCGCGACACAGGCGATGCCGCCGTTTGGCCGGTAGAAGAAAAGGTCCTGCCGGCCGTCGCCGTCGAAGTCGAAAGCGAAGACGCGGTCCGCCGTGCCCCGCAGGTCGAAGCCGGCCAGCCCCGACCAGGAGGCGAGCACGGTCGTGAAGGAGCCGTCGCCGTTTGAGCGCAAGACGAAGATCTTGCCCGAGTCGGGCCGGTAGAAGAAGAGATCGCTCCGGCCGTCGCCGTTGAAGTCGAAGGCGAGCGCTTTGTCCCGCAGGCTCCTGAAGTCGTAGCCGCCGAGGCCGAATTGCGAGAAGTAGACCTGACTGAAGGAGCCATCCCCGTTTGAGCGGGCGATGCCCACGTTGCCCGTGTCCGGCCGGTAGAAGAAGAGATCGCTCCGGCCGTCGCCGTCGAAGTCGAAGGCGAGCGCCCGGTCATGCTGGTTTTTGAGGTTGTAGCCGCCGATCCCGTTCGTGGACCAGTAGAGCTCGGTAAAGGAGCCATTCCCCGTTTGAGCGCAGCACACTCGCCAGCCCCCACTCGGGCCGGCACAAAAAGAGATCCATGTTGCCGTCGCCGTTAAAATCAAAGGGCAGGGCCTGGTCGCGGTTGCCGCCGAAGTCAAAGCTCTGGATCAGCGAGCCGGCCCCCGGCGGACGGCTGAAGCTGCCCGGGAGCTCCTCCTGCCAGTCGAGCAGCGTCGGCGGCCGGCGGCTGCCGGCTTTGATCTCGCCCTCTTCGTCGATGGCCGCATCGGCGCCGAACTCCTGCACGCTTGCAAGCAGCGAGCGGCCCGTGCTCTGGCTTTCGGTGTACTCCAGGCCGTAGGCGGCCGAGAGCTGCCCCTGCGCGCGCACCTCGATGCTCTTCAGCCGCCGGGTGGTGGCGACCTCGAAGCCGGTGTTAAACTGCGCGCCGGCGTCGGGGCGCGGCTCTGTGTGAAAGAGCACCGTGTGGCCGGGCGCAAGCCCGCGGTTTCCGGTGTAGCTGATCCGCCGGGGGTAGATCTCCCCGCGCTCCTTGACATACTCCACGCTCATGAAGTTGCCGTTGGGGTCCTCCACCTGCTCCAGGCACCACTTGAAGACCCGCTCCGGGGCGAGCGGGTGCTCCTGGCGGGAGGCCTCGCTGGTGCCGAAAAAAAAGCGTCTGCCGTCCTTGGAAAGGGCCTCCCAGCCCGCGGTGGCGCCCTTGAAGCGGTACTTGACGAAGCCTGCCTCCAGCCGCGCCCCGAACATCTGCGCGCCCCAGTCGGCCCGGGGCACGAGTTCCGCGGCCGAGCCCGCAAGCGAGGCGCAGAATTGACTCCCCTGAAAGTCAAGCCCCCACTTGCTCGTGCGCTGGATCGAGCCTATCTCCAGCCCGAAGCCCACCCCGATCCAGCCGTTTGCCGCGTAGCTGCTGTAAGTGAGGCTCAAGCGGGGCGCCAGCCCCGCCCGGCCGGGCGGCACCCGGATCGGGATGCTCGCGACCGCCGCCCCCGAGTAGGAGAGCGCCTCCACTTTGGCCGCGGTGCCGCCGCCGTAAAGCTCCACCAGCGCGCCGGGATCCCCGCTCTCCTGCGCCGGCAGCGGCGCGCTGAAAACCAAAAGCAAAAGCATCCCGAAA
>JALOOU010000153.1 GCA_025454255.1 Desulfobacterales bacterium
TTTCACGCCTGCCTGCAGTGCCGCAGCTGCAGCAGCGGCTGCCCGTTCAGCGATTACATGGACTACATGCCCAACGGGGTCATGCGCCTGGTGCAGCTCGGGCTGAAGCGGGAGGCGCTCGCGTGCAACACCATCTGGGTCTGCGTCGGCTGCCACACCTGCTCCATTCAGTGCCCCATGGCCATCGACATCCCCGGGGTGATGGATGCCCTGCGCGAGATGGCATTGGCGGAAGGTGTGGAAATCGTGGAGCCCGACATCCTGAACTTCCACCGCGAGGTGTTGAACTCCATCGAGCGCTACGGCCGCACCCACAAACTGGAGATCATGATGCGCTACAAGCTCAGGAAGTTCGATCTGCTGAGCGACCTGGACGTGGGGGTCCGGATGCTGGCCAAACGCAAACTGGACCTCACCCCCTCCCGCGTGCAGCGCGTCGGTGACGTGAAGAAGCTCTTTCAGGAATAGCCATGGCCAATCCCGCTCCCATCGAGGTCTCCTATTTCCCCGGCTGTTCGATGGCCACAACGGCCAAGGAGAACAACCAGTCGCTGATCGAAAGCTGCCGCAAAATGGGCATCCACTTGATTGATCTGCCCGACTGGAACTGCTGCGGCAGCTCCTCGGCCCACAGCATCGACCACCGCCTGGCCTTCGACCTCGCCTGCCGCAACCTCTCGCTGGCGCCGGCGGGCCGGCCCCTGGTGGCCGCCTGCCCGAGCTGCACCCTGCGGCTCAAGCACGCCCAGCACCTGCTCAAAAACGACGCGGCCGCGCGCGCCCGCTACCTGGAGCTGTGGGGGCGGCCCTTCGACCCGAATCTGTCCATCCGCCATTTTTTCGGGCTGCTTGCGGAGGTGGATTTTGGAACCCTCTTGGCCGCAAACAGCCACCAACGGATCGATCTGGTGTTCGCCCCCTATTACGGGTGCATGCTCAACCGCCCCTTCGCCCTGCGGGCGGGCTCCGATCACCGCGGGATCATGGAGAAGACGCTGGGCAATTTAGGTTTGCGGCCTCTGCACTGGGCCTATGCCTCCCAGTGCTGCGGCACGTTCCTTACCGTGGCCCGCCCGGACATCGTGACGCCCAAGGTGAACGCCATCATGCAGGGGGCGGCCGAGAGCGGTGCGGAGTGCATCATCACCGCCTGCGCCATGTGCCACATGAATCTCGAAGTCCGCTGCACCCTAAAAAACCCCGTCCCGATTTTTCACTTCTCGGAGGTTCTTTCGCTGGCCTTCAGGGCCGGGGATTCCCGGAGCTGGTTTGCGCGGCATCTGATAGACCCCCGGCCGCTGTTGAAATCCAAGGGGCTGATGTGAACGCAGGTTCCCGCGCCGCCGGATCTTCGTCAGCGCCTTCATTTTGGGTTGAGTTTCTCCAAGGCGATGGCGCAGGACTCCAAGGAGGGGCGCTGGTTGATGTCTGCGACCAGAATGTCCCGGATGATGCCCTTTTTGTCGATGAAGATCAGCGCTCGTTCCGACACCCCGTCGGAGCGCAGCACCCCGTACTTGGAGGCCACCTCCCCGTGCGGCCAGAAGTCCGAAAGCACCGGAAACCATAGTTCCGAACCCATCTGCCGTGTCCACGCGTAGAGCGCCGGAATGCTGTCGACGGTGATGCCGAGCAGAATCGCGTCGTGCTGTTCGAACAGGCCCCGCGCGATGTTGTAGCCCGGCCACTGGTCGGAGCACACCGGCGTAAACGCCGCCGGGACAAATGAGATCACCACGTTTTTTCCCCCCCGGTATTGGCTCAGCCGGATCTTCCCGCCGGAGATCGCGGGCAGAGTGAAATCGGGGGCCGCCTGTCCTATGGCGACCTTGAGGGTGCTGTCGATCGGTTTCAGAAAGCCCGGATCGTAGAGCATCTCCTTCAATGTCTGCGCGCCGGCTGGAGCCGCGAACGCCCCCGCCGCCAACAGCATGCCGATAGCCGCCATGGTCGTCCTTGTTTTCATATCGGATCTCCTCTGGGATTCCCGCAGCGCCGGCCCGCAACGGACTCCCGGTTTGTGGCCAGAGGCTGCTGGCCGAAGGCCGGTTTAAAAAGCATTGGACTTGAAACTATAATTTGCATATGTAACAATAAAATGACCCCGCTTCAATCGAGCCCAACGCCGCTCCCTGCACGGGCCGCAATTCGCTGCCCTCTCCCTGTCCGTCTGCCGGGCCGCCCTTCTCTGCCGAAGATCCTAGGGCCCACCTTGGCGGTGATTCTTTGTCTGTCGTCGCTGCTGGCCGGGTGCCGGCCCTCGGGTGAAAGCGAAGCGCCGGAAGCCCTCAGCCCGGGGGTGAGCGCACAGGAGATCCTGCTCGGATCCTCTTTGGCGCTCCAGGGCCACGCCGGTTTCCTGGGGACGCAAACCTTGCGCGGGGCGCTCTGTTATCTCAACCACATCAACGCGCAGGGCGGGGTTCACGGCCGCATCGTCAAGGTGATCGCCTATGACGACAGCTACGACCCGCCGATCTGCCTCGCCAACACCCAGCGGCTCATCATCGAGGATCAGGTGTTTGCCCTGTTCTGCTACGTGGGAACCCCCACCACGGTCAAGGTCCTGCCCATGATCGAGGAGGCGCGGATTCCGCTCTTGGGCATGTTCACCGGCGCCAACGCCCTGCGCGAGCCCTTCAACCGCTTCCTGATCAACGTGCGGGCCTCCTATTACCAGGAGACCGGCGCCGCCGTCCAGCATCTGGTCGACGATCTGGGGTTGAGCAAGATCGCCGTCTTTTACCAATACGACGCCTACGGCTTCGACGGCCTGACCGGGACGGAGCTGGCCCTCAAGCGGTTCAACTTGGCGCCGGTCGCAGGGGGCTCCTACAACCGCGGTACGCTGGACGTGGAGGATGGGCTGAACAAGATCATCTCCTCCGGGGCCGAGGCCGTGGTGATGATCGGCACCTACGACCCCTGCGCCAAATTCATCCGGTTGGCCCACGCGAAGGGCTTTCGCCCGCTGTTTTATCTAGTCTCCTTTGTCGGGGCCGACGAATTGGCCCGGCGGCTGGAAAACCAGCATGGGATCACCGTCGTCATGTCCCAGGTGGTCCCGCCGCCGGACCACCGGGACCCCAGTCCGCTGCTGACCGGTCCGGACGGCTACGTCACGCTGCTCAAGCACTACTTCCCGAAAGACCAGCCCAACTTCGTAGGCTTCGAGGGGTTCATCAATGCGCGCGTCCTGGTCGAGGGCCTTCGGCGGGCCGGTGCGGAGTTGACCCGGGAGCGCTTCATCGATGCGATCGAGTCCATCCGGGACATGTCGCTGGGGCCGGATGTCACCATCGCTTTCAGCGCAAGCGACCACCAGGGGCTGGATCGCGTCCATTTCACCCAGCTCGAGAACGGGCAGTTTGCGCTGATCAGGGACTGGTCGGAGATCAAGGCCCGATTAAACTAATCCCGTTGAGCAACCATGAAACTGCATCTCATCCGGCAAACCGCCCAGCGCTTCCGCGATATCAGCCTTAAGAACAAAATCTTTTTCTCGATCATCGCGGTGATACTGATCATCAGCGCCGTCATCGCGCTGCTGGCGCGCTGGATCCTGGTCGACAACCTGATCGACGAGCTCGAGCTGCGGGGGATCGCGATCGCGCGCACCATTGCCGAACGAAGCAGCGGCTATATTCTCGACATGAACCAGCCGGAGCTGCTGAGCCTCATATTCGAGGAGGCCAAGCTCAAGGAGCGCCAGCACCTGGTGTCCTATATTTTCGTAAGCGACCGCGAGGGCCAGGTCCTCAGCCACACCCTCACGCGAAAATTCCCCGAGACCCTGCGGTTGGCCAACCAGGTGCCGCCCGATCGGGCCAAGAGCGTGCGCCTGACCCGCATCGGCGAGCAGTTGGCCTACGACATCGCCACTCCCATCAACCAGGGGATCTACCGCATCGGCACCGTGCATGTGGGGCTGAACAAGAACCACATCGACCAGCTGGTCGCCAAGCTGCGAACCACCTTTCTGGGGTTCCTCTCGGCGGTGGTTGTGATCATTTTCATCATCACCCACCGCCTCGCAAAATACATCACCCTGCCGGTTTTTAAACTTACGCAGATCGCCGAGGAGCTGAGCAAGGGCAATTTCGATGTCAAGCTGGACGTCGAGCAGGTGTCCAAAAGCGGCCAGCCGACGGAGTGCCCGGCCTTCGCCAACCCCGAGGTGGCCTGCCGGCATCTGGATGGAAACCTGGCGCCCGAGGTGCACGGCGACGGGGAGGGCACGGTCGACCCCGTCTGCCTGGACTGCCGGTTCTACCGCCGTCAAAAGGGCGATGAGGTGGCGCAGCTGGCGGATGCCTTCTACAACATGATCTGGAGCATCCGCCTCTACCGGCGCCGCCTGCGCGAGTCCGAAAAGAAATACCGATCCCTTTTCGACAGCGGCCCGGACCCCATCTTCGTCATCAACCACCAGACCTTCGACATCATCGACGCCAACCCGCGCGCCGTGGAGGTCTATGGGTTCAGCCGGGAGGAGCTGATCGGCAAACCCTTCACCGAGCTGGCCCCCGAGCACACGCACGAGTACTTCCAATCCCTTCAGGGCCAGGGGGAATCCCACGGGCTGGTCACCTACCCCAAGGCCCTGCACTACAAGAAGGG
>JALOOU010000154.1 GCA_025454255.1 Desulfobacterales bacterium
GCTTCTGCGTGGCCACAGAGACAGATCGGCAAACCGCTTAGGGTTAAGCAAACTGGGTGCAGCCCTTCAAGCTTCGTGCTTGAAGGGCTTTTTCATTGGCGCGGGCGAGAACCTGCCGGGAAAGGAGGTGGTTACGTGAAAATCGGCCGCAGCGTGAAGCCGTCGGCATGACGGGGGAGTGTAACACCTATCGCGAAACGACCTGCTTGGAGGAGGATTGAAGATGACTTCCCATCTGAGGCTCAGGATTATTCTTTTGATGGTCATATGCATCATGGCTCCGTCCCTGGCTCTGGCCGCACATGGCGATGACGCGAAAAAAGAGGATAAAACGGCCATTATCCTCGCGAGTTTCGGCACGACGATCCCATCCGGGGTCGAATCCATCGTCAACATCCAGAGAAAGATCCAGGAGGCCTATCCGGGCGTTCCCGTCAAGATCACCTTCACCTCCAACATCATCCGCTCGGTCTGGAAGGAGCGTCAGGCCGAGGCGCAGAAGTGGCTCGGCGAAGGGGTGCCCGAGGAGATTCTTTACGTCAAGAACATCATCTCCACCTTCGGCGAGCTTTTGGAGGAAGGATACCGCAACATCATCGTCCAGCCGACCCACATCTTTTTCATGGAGCAGTCCCACGACCTGGCGCGGTACGTGGATGCCATGCGCTCGATCCGCACGATCAAGGACAAGTGGCGGCCTTTTGCCAAAATCGCCTTGGGCCGGCCGGCGCTCGGTACGGTCGGACCGCGCTACGACTACACCAAGGACATGGAAAAAGCGCTGAAAACCCTGGCGGACGACGCGGAGTCGGCCCGCCGGGAGAAGGCCGCCCTGGTCTATATGGGTCACGGCAACGAGCATTGGCCTTCGGGCATCTACGCCGAGGCGCAGAAGATGATGCAGGAGCTCTACCCGGACGTGAAGACCCACATCGGCGTGGTCGAGGGCCATCCCGGGATCGACGAGGTGGTGGAAGCGCTGGCCGAGGCCAAATCGAAGTCAAAAATCCGCAGGGTCGTGCTGAAGCCCTTCATGATCGTGGCCGGCGACCACGCCCTCAACGACATGGCCGGGGACGACGAGGAATCCTGGAAAAGCGTTCTCAGCGCCAAGAAATATCAGGTCATCCCCGTTCTCAAGGGCCTGGGGTCCAACGATGCCTTCGCCCGGATCTTTGTCAGCCATATCCGCGATGCGGCCAAGGAGGTGGGGATTCCTTTGCCGTAATTGTTTAAGCCGGAAAGGGTGCCGAATCCCAGGCACGGACAATTCATTATTCATCGGTCGCGCCGCAGGTCCCGATGCCTGCGGCTTTGAACTGCGCGGCGTGTTTTACGAGTTCCGCTATCTGCCCGGCGCCAGGGCATTCAGCGCCGCGCGCACGGCTGGGGCCGACGTGGCCATTCGCCATGAAGCCCAGGCCTGCCGGGACGACAACGAGGCGATGATTGCCGATGGCCCTCGGGATATGCAATCGCTGTTGCAGCGGCGATGGTTAAGCTCTTGATTCGTGTCCCGCCAGTTGGCAGAACTTCAGCGGTTGTGGCAGGCGACGAAGCGGCCGGGGGAGATCTCACGGAACTCGGGCAGCTGCCGCGAGCAGATGTCTCTGCTTTCCCGGCAGCGCGGGTGGAAGCTGCAGCCGGCCGGCGGGTTGACCGGGCTCGGCACGTCGCCGGCGAGCAGGATGCGGTTGCGGCGCGCCCCGGGAACCGGCACCGGCGCCGCGGACAGCAGCGCCTGGGTGTAGGGGTGCAGCGGTTCGCGGTAGAGCTCCGGCTTGGGCGCCACTTCGACCAGCCGGCCGAGGTACATCACGGCCACCCGGTCGCAGATGCACTCCACCAGGTTCAGGTCGTGGGAGATGAAAAGGTAGGTGAGATTGAACCGGGCCTGCAGCTCCTTCAGCAGGTTGACGACCTGAGCCTGGATCGACACGTCCAGGGCCGAGACCGGCTCGTCGGCCAGGAGCAGCCGCGGGTTCAGCGCCAGCGCGCGGGCGATGACGATGCGCTGGCGCTGGCCGCCCGAGAACTCGTGCGGATAGCGGCGGCCGTGCTCGGGCCGGAGCCCCACCACGTCCAGGAGCCACGCCACCCGCTCGCGCCGCTCCGCCGGGGTGCCCACGCGGTGGATGTCAAGCGGCTCGCCGACGAGATCGCCGATCGACCGCCGGGGGTTGAGCGAGGAATAAGGGTCCTGATAGACGATCTGGGCCTCGCGCCGGAAGCGTTTCAGGCGCCCCGCATCGAACGCCGCCACATCCTCGCCGTTGAAGCGCACCCGGCCGGCGGTGGGATCCTCCAGCCGCAGCAGGAGCCGGCCCAGCGTCGATTTGCCGCAGCCGCTTTCGCCCACCAGCCCGTACACCTCGCCCGCCGCCACGCCGAGCGACACGTCCGCCACCGCCACCACCCGGCCCCTGCGCCGGGAGAAGCCCGCCCCTTTGAGCGGATAGTGCTTGGCCAGGTGCTCGGCGGTCAGGATCGATCCCGGCATCGGCTCACTCCAGCGGCGTCCAGCAGCGGGCGTGATGGCCCGGAGCGATCTCCCGCCAGGGCGGCGGCTCGGCGCAGGCCGCATGCCGCCGGAAGCAGCGCTCCTGGAAGGCGCACCCCGGCGGGAGCTCGGCCAGGCTCGGCACCGCCCCGGGGATGGGCCTGAGCCCCCCTTCCCGGCCGCCGGCCCGCGGCAGCGAGTCGAAGAGCCCGACCGTATAAGGGTGCGCCGGTCGGTTGAAGACCCCCTCCACCCCGGCGCGTTCGACGATCCGGCCGGCGTACATGACCGCCACGTTCCGGCAGATCTCGGCCACCACCCCCAGGTCGTGGGTGATGAGCAGCACCGCCATGCCGATCTCCTCCTTCAGGCGCGCGATCAGGTCCAGGATCTGGGCCTGGATGGTGACGTCGAGCGCCGTGGTCGGTTCGTCGGCGATCATGAGCGCCGGCCGGCAGGCCAGCGCCATGGCGATCATCGCGCGCTGGCGCATTCCGCCCGACAACTGGTGCGGGTAGTCGTCGAGGCGCAACGCGGGCTCGGGCATTCCCACCAGCCCCAGCAGGCGGGCCGCCTCGGACCGGGCGCCGGCGCGGTTCATGCCGCGGTGCCGGCGCAGGACCTCCTCGATCTGGAAGCCGATCGTGTACACCGGGTTGAGCGAGCTCATCGGCTCCTGGAAGATCATGGAGATGCGGTTGCCGCGGATCCGGCGGATCTCGGCCTCGCTCGCCGCCGCCAGGTCCCGGCCGTCGAAAAGGATGCGGCCGGCGGCGATGCGGCCGGCCGGCCGGGGCAGCAGGCGCAGGATGGAGAGCGCCGTAACGCTCTTGCCGCAGCCGCTCTCCCCCACCAGCCCGAAGGTCTCGCCGGGGTAGAGCTCGAGGTCCAATCCGTCCACGGCGTTCACCACCCCGCGCCGCGTCCGGAACTGGGTCTCGAGCCCGACGAGCTGCAGAACCGGGTCGCTCACGCCGCGCTCCTTCAGACCGACCGCAGCGAGGGGTCCAGCGCGTCCCGCAGACCGTCCCCGAAGAGGTTGAACCCCAGCACCAGCACCAGGATGGCCGCACCGGGGAAGGCCGCCACGTGCGGCGCGATCTGGATGTACTGCCGCCCCTCGCTCAGCATGGCGCCCCACTCCGGCTGCGGCGGCTGCGCGCCCAGGCCCAGAAACCCGAGCGCCGCCGCCTGCAGCACGGCCGTGCCCATGCCGAGCGTGGCGTAGACGATGATCGGCGGCAGCGCGTTCGGCAGGATGTGGCGGCCGAGGATGCGCCCGTGCCCGCCGCCCAGGTGCGCGATGGCCTGCACGAAGAGCTGCTCCTTGAGGGCCAGCACGCTGGCGCGCACGATGCGCGCGTAATGCGGAACGTAGACGATGCCGACCGCCACCATGGTGTTGGGCAGGCTCGGGCCTAAAATGGCGGTGATGAAGATGGCCAGCAGGATCGCCGGGAAAGCGAGCAGCATGTCCATCAGCCGCATGATCAGGCTGTCCGCCCGGCCGCCGAAATAGCCGGCCAGGAGCCCCAGGAGGGTGCCCGGCAGCAGCGAGATCGATACCGAGATCAGCCCGATCAGGAGCGAGATGCGCGCGCCGTGGATCACCCGGCTGAAGATGTCCCGGCCCAGGCTGTCGGTGCCGAAGAGGTGCTCGGCGCTGGGGCCCTTGAGCCGCTCCAGGGGCGCGGGCCGGAGCGGGTCGTGCGGCGCCAGGGCCGGCCCGGCCAGCGCCACCAGCAGCACCAGCGCGATCAGCGCCAGGCCGATTGAGGCGCTGCGGCTGCGCCGCAGGTCCTGGAACGTCTCCCATTTACGCATGCACGCGGATCCTCGGGTCCAGCAGGACGTAGATCAAATCCACGACCAGGTTGATGAAGGCCATCAGCGCGGCGAAAACCAGGATGCAGCCCTGGACCGCCGCATAGTCGCGCGCCATGAGGGAATCCACCACGTAGCGCCCGAGGCCCGGCCAGGAGAAGATCGTCTCGGTCAGGACCGCTCCGCCCAGCAAGAGCCCGAGGTTCAGCCCCAGCACGGTGACGATCGGCAGAAAGGCGTTGCGCAGGGCGTGCCGCAGAATGACGACGGCTTCCGACATG
>JALOOU010000087.1 GCA_025454255.1 Desulfobacterales bacterium
GCCTCCGGCCCCGCCGACGGCCCCGCCGGCCGCCTGCTGGGAGGGGATCTCCTGCAGCACCTTGGCCAGGTCCTCGGCCGTGGCGTGCTCGCAGTAGTAAACATGGATCTTGCCCTTGCCGCGCGGGGTCTCTTTGTCGATCATGCCGATCAGCTGTTTGACGCGCAGGGTGTCCACTTCGTTTGCCAGCATCACGATCGTGCTGGTGCGCTCGTCGGCCACGATGACCGGCGGCCGCTCGGAGGTGGCCGCCTGAGGGCGGGGGGCCGCCGTGGGCTTGAACAGGTTGTTCAGCAGGGTGACGAGCTTGGCGGCGTCGGCGTGCTGCAGCGGGAGGACGGAAATCTGCTGGCCCGTCCCGGGCTGGTCGATCTGTTTCAAGATTTTCATCAGCCGCTGGATGTTCGACTGCACATCGGTGATGATCACCGTGTTGGCGGGCGCATACCCCAGAATGACGCTCGCCTTGGAGACCAGCGGGGTGAACAGCCGTTTGATCTCTTCGGGGTCGGCATATTTGAGCGGAATCAGCTGGGTGATGACCCGGTCTTCGGGGTGGGCCTTCTCCATCTCGAGCAGGGTCTGGATGTTCATGGAGCGGGCCGTGGGCGCCGGGACGATCTTGACCACGTCCCCCGCTTTGACGGCGGCAAACCCGTTCACCTCGAGCACGGACTCGAAGACCCGATAGGCCTCGTCCAGGGAGATGCGCGCTGGGGAGATGATGGTGACCTTGCCCTTGACGGCATTGTCGACCACGAAGTTCGTCCCCGTCAGTTCGCTCATGAATTTGATGAAGAGGCCGATGTCGACATTGTTGAAGTCGATGGAGACGAACTGCTCCCCCGGCTTGCCCGGTTCGGCGTTGCCTGCAGGCTGGGCGCCGGCCGCGGCGCCCAACCAGAGCAGGGCCCCAAGGCAGAGGGCGCCCCATGCGGCCGTACGGTAGAGAAATTTCATAGGTGCTCCTGTGTGCGGCGCTGCCGCGGTTATTCGATTTTGTATTCGAGCGTCTCCTCGCGCCCGCGGCGTTTGATGTTGACCTGGATCGGGCCGTCGGTGGACAGGGTGCCGAACACGCTCATGGCGTCCTCCACCGAGGCGATCGTCTGGCCGTTGACGCCGGTGATCACATCGCCGTTGCGCAGCCGCAGCCTGCGGAAAATGGCATTGGGCTTGATGCCGGTGATGGAGATGCCGGCGGGGCGCCCATCTTCGATGTGCGGGCGAAAGGTGGCCTGGTTCAGCAGGTCGCCGATGTTTTCGATGGCCTGTGCGACCTGATCCTCCGGCACCATGACCTGTTGGGCCGGCTCGACGGCGGCCATCCGCGGCGGGGGCGCGGCTTCGGCAGCGGGTGCGCCGGCGGCCGCCCGCGTGACGCCGGGCTCTTCCATGAGCAACACCTCGTCCCGGCCCTCTACGGCCAAAACGACCCGGTTGCGCAGGACCATCTTGATCACCGCGTTTTGAACCGCGTCCCCCGGCCGCAGCAGCTGCTGTTCACGGGTTTTTTGATCCTCGATCACCGCATAGGCCTGGCCGTCCGGGACGGTTACGGTGCCCCAGAGCTTGAGCTTCAGGCCGGTCGGTTTGAGCTTCTCCAGATCCAGGGCGGGAGCCTCGCTCGGGGGGGCATCGACCAGCGCCTGCTTGCCGCTGTTGAACAGGTTGCGGTCGACGATGACCTGGACGTCGGCGAGGCTCATCATCGGCTCGGGGCCGGGAGCGTGTCCGCCGCGGCCGCGTTCGATCAGGGCCGGTCCAGTTTCCAGCCCGGCGGTCACCACGGCGTAGAAGATGAGCACGCCGAAGTAAATGCCGACCGAGGCCAGCAGAAGATTGACGAGGGTGAGGTATCGGTTCGCCATCAGGGTGCCACTCTGTTCGGTTCCATCTGCATCCGTTGCGTTATGCCCGGACTCGCAGGCCGGGTCAGTTGAAGGAGAGTGCGGGCGAATCCAGCGGTCCGCTGATTTTGAACGGGATGGCGGTTCGCCGCCGCATCAGGCCGGCCGGCAGGCTTCCTTCCAGCCTGGCCATGAAGGCGTGGTGCGGTGTGACGCGCCCGCTGATATTCAATGCCGCGCTGCCCGCGGGCGGGTCCAGCAGCACGGTGCCCGAGAGCTCCGCGTCCATTTCGTTGCCTCGCAGCCGGCCGTTGCGAACCACGATCGTGCGGTTCTGAAGACTCAGGTCGGCATCGAACGATCTGAAATTGAAGTTCTTGTGGTCGAACAGCGGCCGGGCCAATTCCACCTGGCTGTCCACCACGCGCAGCTTGCCGGTCAGGCTTCCCTGGTCGCTGAGGGCCAGGCTGCCCTCCATCCGGCCCGAAACGCGGCTGCCGTGGATGCCCTGCAGGGCGGGCAGCCGCTGCAGAAGCACCCCGCTCCATTGCGCCTGCATGCGCACCGCGCCGCGTTGCTCCTTGGCCGCCTGCCCCTGGGCGGAGCCGCTGATCTCGCCCCCGGCGACGGATCCCTGGAAGCGGTATAGGGTGGCCTCCCCGATCAGCGAGAGCAGCTCGGGGGTGACCCGCAACCGCTCCAGCATCAGCAGGGGGGCTCCGGCGCGGTAGACGCCCACGCCCTGCAGCTCCGCGCCCGGCGGCAGCGCCGGCCGGATCCCCTCGATCGACACGCTGACCCCCGGCAGCCCGGCGGAGAGGCGATGGGCCACGTGCGCCCGCAGCGCATCGGTGGGAAACCCGATGGCCAGGCATGCCAACAGCACGCCGATCAGGTAGGCCCAGACCCAGATTCGTCGCGCGGCAACGCTCATCGGCAGCCTCTTATGCCTCCAGCGTGTCGACCTGCAAAATGGCGTCCAGCAGGCCTTCCTTCTGGTCCCGTCGGGTGATGGAGAGCTTGGTGACCGAGACCATGTTGGGCGAGGATTCCACTCCGTGGATGTAGGCGGTCAATTGTTCGAGGGTGACCCCCTCCAGCTTCATCTCCACCCGCGAGAGCTTGAGCGGGCTGTTTTTCCGGTCGATTTTCGCGGGGCGCATGTAGCTCACGCGCTCTTTGACGCGGGCCTGCCCGGCCAGCTGGTCCAAAAAAGAGAACAGGGTGAAGTTTTTGCTCCGTCTTCGGAAGCGCTCCTCGGACTCCTGCGAGTGGGATTTCAGGCCCTCTGCTTCGGCCTGGAACTGCTGCATCTGGGCGAGCATGGCGGACTTGGCCTGGACGCTGCGCCGCAGCTGGGTCCGGTATTCGAACACCGGCAGGATCAGCAGCTGGACCAGCGCGAAGAGGATCAGCGCGGCGCCCCCGGCCGCGACGATGATCTTCTCGCGGCGGCTGAGTTTATTGAGGTTGATGCGCTTGAGGATCGCTTCCCATGTCATGACGGCGCTCCCTGCCGGAAGTTAGAGGTCCACCTTGAGCTGGAAGTTGATCTCCTTGCCCGAGCGGTCCGTGTTCGCGGAGCTGATGGTGACCCGTTTGAACCCCGGGACCCGTTCCAGATGCCCTTTGATTTCATCGACCGCGTTGAACGCGGCGGTGGTCCCGGAGATCAGGATCGTCTCGGGCCCGGCCACCATGCGGTCCAACACGACGGCGATCTCCTCCGGGATGGCCTCGCTGATGTTTTTGAGGGCCTCGATGCTGCGGAAGGCAGCGCCGGCATCGCCGCCGGCCGCGGCGCTCTTGCGAAGCTCCTGGAGCTGGGCCTGCATCTGCTGGTAGGGGTCGACGATGCTTTTCACCTCCGGGAAGGTGTTCTTGAACACCGCGGCGATCTTGGCGTCGAGAGCGGCCGCCTGGCGTTTGAGCACATAGGACTGGGTGAGGACGCTGGCGAACATCAAGAGCAGCACCGCGGCGGCCAGAATCCCTGTGCGCACGAGGCCTTCCCGGTAGCGCGACAGCAGTTTTCGCCCCGGGAACTGGCTGCGGTGAAAATTGAGGCTCTCCAAGCCCTCGATCTCGCCGACGGCCAGGGCCAGGGCCCCGTTCATAACGGCCGGCTCCCAGGCGGTCTCATCCCCCTCCGCGGGGGCCAGGTTCAACAGGTGGCGCAGATCGGTCGCCTGCAGTTCGACCGGCAGCCCCCGTACGAGGTTTTCCATGGAGATGCCGGCGGTGCCGTCGCCGGTCACATAAAGGTCGATGGCTGCCTCCGATGGCGGCGCCTTCTCCTGGAGGGCGCCGATCGTCGTGCGAATATGGATGCCCGCGGCCCGTTCGCGCGCGGCCGGATCGCTGGGCAGCGAGAAACACCGCAGCAGCTGGATTCGGCCGCCGGTGAGCACGCTGATGGCGCCGAAGGTTTCGCCGATATCCACGCACAGGGCGGTCTCCCCCGGGGCCTGGCGCCGGCCCAGGCACAATGCAGCGGGCATGCCGCTTACGGTCAGCCGTTCGGGGTCGAATCCGGAGGCCGACAAAACGGCGATGAGGGGCGAAATCCGCTCGTGTTCGACTGCTGCGACCAGGACCTCCGTCTGCGGCGCCTCGCCCGGGATGCTGTCGACGACGGCAAAGTCGATCAGCCTCTCCTCCGCTGCAACGGGCAGATAGGTTTCGAGCTCCAGGGGCAGGATCATCCTGATTTTCTGGTTGTTGCTGAAGGGGACCTGGAGGTTGCGGCAGGAGAAGAGGGCGGCCGGCGCGCAGACCGCGCTGTCGGCATCGGCTCTTCCCAGCTCGGCGCGCACGGTTTCGAGCGCTGCCGCCAGCCCGCCGCCATCGGGCCGGCCCTCCTCGATCGGCACCACCCGATGGGCGAGGATCCGGCTCTCGCGCAGGCTGCTTTTCACCAGCACCGCGCAGATCCGGCGTGAGCGGATGTCAAGACCGATGACTTTTCGGCTCATGGCTAGTTCACCTGCCAGTCGAGGATGCGGCAGGTCCATCTGCCGGTGTTGGCGGCCTGGACCCGCTGCAGCACAGCCGTGACGGTGGTGGTCGCATCGGCGACCGCGGCCGTGGACTCCACCCGGAACAGATCGCTTGCGGTGGTCACCAGCTTGGGGTCGAATTTTAGCTCCGCCAGGCCGGGGACCTGCCGGAACCAGTTCGGGTCGTTCAGGTCCACCTTTTGCCTGCCGGAGACGATTTCCCGGCGCAGTTCATCGAGGGCTTCCGCCAGCTCTTCATTTTCCGCCGGCAGCAGGGCGAAGAGCACCGGCAGCTCCGCCGTCGCGATGTTGATGCGCCCGGGGAAAGTGATGCCCGTACCCTCGCCGGGGGCGGCCCCATGGACGGTCAGAAAATGGGAAATTCCCGGCAGCTGCGGCGTCCCGAAAAACAGCTCCGGGGTAACCCCCTTGACCAGCAGCAGATCGCTCAAGTCCGGAACCGGGCCGTTGCGGGCCGGGTAGGGCGGCTGCAGGCCCTGGTAGTAGCTGGTTTCCGCACCGCTCAAGCCGGTGATGGCGTCGTCATCCCCGGTGTCGAGCCAGTCCTTGAGCGAATTGACGATGGCGGCCGGCTCGCTGTCGCCCCGCAGGTCGATCTTGGCCTCCTTGCGGTCGGCATAGAACTGCAGGAAACGCTCCCAGAGAGTCCGCTGGGATTCGTTGAACTGGCGGGTGTCGGGGTAGGTGACCAGCGCATTCACCTGGATTTTGGCCAGTTCGTCGTGGATGCTGACCGTCAGAATGCCGTCTTCGAAGGGAAAATCCTTCAAGACTCCTTGGATTTTTTCAGGGTCCGCCCAGTCGTCCAGCACCGAATCGGTCGTGTTGTCGGTCTTGTCCTTGGCGAGGATGGCCATGGCCGCATGCACCCCGGCGGCGGCCATCTGGGTCATGGTTACATGGTCCCGTCCGGCGGCGGCGGCGACCAGCGTGAATCTCGCCCTGCGGTTGTATTCCAGAGCGGTCGCCACCAGAAGAGTCGTCACCGACAAGGTGACCAGCAAAGCGATTCCGCGTCGATTGCCGGCGATGGCAGCCATGCATCAACCCTGTTTTGAGCGGACCAGCGGCAGCCTCACCGCCGTCCGAAAGAGGGTGGCGTCTTCTCCGGCCCCGACTTCAAGGCGCACCAGGATCATCGTCGGCGTGGCGTAGCCGAATCGATCCGAGTCCGAGTCCCACGTCTCCTGCTCCGTGCCGTCCTGGGCGACGAAGACGAATGCCAACGATTTGACGTTTTCGCACAAAACGGGGTCCGTGCCGCTCTCCTCGAAACGCGGATAGGGGAACAGGTGGTCGGCGCGTCGCAACACCGCCACGCCGTCGCGGCGCGTTTGGACGTAATAGACGATTTGGGCGATTCCTGTTTCGCGGGCACCCGGCTCCAACGGTAAATGCAGCCGGCTGCTCAATCTCAGTTGAGCAAAATTTGTGCCACTCGATGTGTCCAACGACCCTTGAATGCGGTAGAGATCCGGCGGGTCGTCTCTCTTGGGCGGCTTGAAGAACGGCCGGTCCAGAATATAGACGTTTTCCAGGTCGGCGACCATCCGCTCCATCGCGCCCTTGCCCATTTCGAAAACCGTCGCGCCGCTGTCGAGCCGCTCGGTGCTCGAGAAGACCATGTTGAAAGAGGCCAGGACCGTTGTCACCACCATCCCCAGAATCGCCATTGCCACCAGGATTTCGAGCAGCGTGAAGCCGCCGGCCGGACGCTTTGCCAAAGCAGCGCGTAACGGGCAACGGGCAACGCGTTGGGCGGCCCAAAACGGGCGACGAGCAACGCGAAAAGGCGAAGCGCTTTTCCCGCGTGGCGGGGGCGTTGCCGACGGCGCATGGAGTCTCGAAGGCCTGGTTTTGAAGATAACTGGACTCACGCTGCCGGTCCTGGGTTTTCTGGCTCGTTGCTCGTTGCCGGGTTTCACTCTCTTCTAAACCGGTACGTCCTGAACCCGTATGCGTATTCACCCGCGTTGAGCGTCACGCGGACCTCGACCCGTTTCAGGTCGCGTGCGATCTCGGCGCCCAAAACGGGTGAGATCAACTCGGTGGCATTTATCTCCCAGCGATACCCGGGAAACTCCACGCCGTAATCGCCCTGGGCGGCGGCCGGCTGCGGCCGGGTCGGGTCCTCCCATTGGGCCAGGGCGCTGCGCGCCAGCAGCGGGGCCTGGGTGGCGAACCGGCTTTCGATGCTCATGGCGATCGTCTGGGAGTGCAGCCGGTAGACGCTCAGCAGAACGATCGCAAGGATTCCCAAGGCGATCATCACCTCGAGCAGGCTGAATCCGCAGGCTCTCGAACCGGTCGACAGCGCTCGCCTAGTTGGGGCCATGGCACCTACCGCAGCTCATCGAAGCCGACCAGGCGGTCGAAGATTCTCACCTGGGACAGAAAAGGCTCCAGCAGAAACGAGCTGAGCGCATCTGCGTGCCGCAGGTGAATCAACGCTTGGTCCGCACGGCCGTCGCGGTGGAAGCGGATGTTCACCTGGCCGGCAGCGATCCGACCCCGGTTGCGGAATTCCACGGCGGCAACGCTCCCGCCCCCGGGGAGCCGCTGGGCGCGGGCGGCGGCCCGGGCGGCTTCCTCTGGCGACATCGCCTCCGACGTGGCCCAGATCCGGCCGGTGTCCAGATCGATGTGCAGCAGCTGGAGGCGGCGGCTGCGCTGCGCCTCCTCGCGCCGGGCCTGCAGCTTGACGATCAGCCAGCGGCCGTCCCGTTTGGCGTCGTCCAGCAGAAACGAGCCCTCGAAGCGGGGAACGGCGAAAAAGAAGACGATCCCGATCAGGGCCATGACCACGATGAGCTCGAGCAGGGTCAGGCCGGCGGTCTCAGTCGATGTCCCAGTTGTTGATATCTTTGTTCTCGTTTTCACCGCCCGGAACACCGTCCGCCCCGTAGGAAATAATGTCGAAGTCCCCTTTCATCCCGGGGGACAGGTAGACGTAGTCGTTGCCCCAGGGGTCCTTCGGCACCTTGCCCTTCTCAAGGTAGCCGCCTTGGCGCCATTTTTTGGGGATGACGCCGGATTCCGGCCGCTGGACCAGGGCGAGCAGGCCCTGTTCGGTCCCGGGGTAGAGGCCGTTGTCGAGCTTGTAGAGCTTGAGCGCGGTCTCCAGCGCGGCGATATCCATCTTGGCCCGCACCTGCTTGGCCTCATCGGGCCGGCCCATCAGCTTGGGCGCGACATACATGGCCAGAATGCCCAGGATGATGATCACGACCATGATCTCGATCAGGGTGAACCCTTTTGAATCCTGCAAACGCCTTGCGTACATGGGATCAGGCCTCCTTAATCCCGTTTGAAGCGTGTCGATGGATTTGTCCGACGTTCACGTTCCAGGCGCCGCGCCGTGGGCTGCGGCGCTGAGATGAGGGCCTCCGGCGCAGCCGTCATCGGATCAACTGGTTCATTTCAAATATCGGCAGGCAGATCGACAGGACGATGAATCCGACGATGCCGCCCATGACGAGGATCATCACCGGCTCCAGGTAGGAGGTGAGCCTGAGAATGGAGCTCTCCACCTCGCTTTCGAAGACGTCGGCGATTTTGTAGAGCATCTTCTCCATCTCCCCGGACTGCTCCCCGACCTGAATCATCTGGATCGGCAGCATGGGGAACACGTTGGCCTCGGAGAGCGAAAGCCACAGGCTCTTGCCCTTGCTCACCTCCTCGCCCGCCCGGGCCACGGCATCGGCGATCAGGGTGTTGCCGGCGATGTTTTTGACGATGTCGAGCGCGATCAGCATCGTGACGCCGTTTTCGAGCAGAGACCCCAGCGTGCGGCTGAAGCGGGCCACCGCCAACTTGCGGGCCAGGTCGCCCAGGAGCGGCAGCCTCAAAGCGGCCCGGTCGGTCCAGCGCCGCCCATAGTCGGTCTTGCGGAAACGGCTAACGGCGATGCCTCCGCCCACCGCCAGCGCCAGCAGCATCACCCAGTAGTCCTTGAATAAGCCGCTCAGGAGGATCAGAACGCGGGTGGGGGTGGGCAGGACCTGCTTCATGTCCACGAAAATCGTGGTGATTGTAGGGACAATATACGTCAAAAGAATGAAAAGCACAACCGCGCCGAAGAGCAGCATGAATATCGGATAGGCCAGGGCCGCCTGGATGCGGTTGGCGAGCGCCTGCTGCTTTTCGGTGATCTCAGCCAGCCGCTCCAGCACGATCTCGAGCGTGCCCGAACTCTCCCCGGCCCGCACCATGTTGACGTAGATGGGCGGGAACGCCTGGGGATACATCGACAGGGCGTGGGCGAAGCTGTTGCCTTCCACGATGGAGTCCTTGATGCCGGCCAGGGTGCGCTTCAAACCGTGGGACTTGGTCTGGGGCAGCATGGCCTCGATCGCGGAGACCAGGGGGAAGCCGGCGCCGATCAGGGTGGCCAGCTGGCGGGTGGTGATGGCCACTTCGGAGGCCTTGACGCGGCTGAACCTCGCCTTGAAACTCAACCCCCGCCGGCGCTTCTTCGGCTGGGTCTCCGCGGCGGCGCGGACGGAGACGGGGAATTTGCCCGCACTGCGAAGTTTCTGGCGCGCGGCCTGCAGGCCGTCGGCATCGATGATGCCGGAGGTCGTCTTCCCCTTCACATCCAGCGCTGTGTATTCGAAAACCGGCATCGGTCGGTTGGACCCTGCAGCGGTTGCGGCGGACCCCTCGCCGGGCCGCGCCGCCGCCGACTGAATTGTCTGCCGCCGCTCGGCGGGCGACATTAACAATTTAATAATATTATAATTTATTAAACTTTACAACACCAATTTGATGGGCTTGTAAAAAGTCCCCGACACAAACGACGTTGTAAAAAGCCCAAGGTCAAGGCGCGCGAATTCGGCGGCGCGCGGCGGTTTCCGCCACGGCGGGGCCGCAGCGCGCCACGGGATGCGGTGCAACGCAGAGATGGGGCTTTAACCGATGGATTTCGGTTCAGAAGCGATGCCGCAACCGCCGGCGCAGCCCCCCTGCGCCGAGGAGTGCGAAGAGCGGGAACGCCGGCCTGGGCCGCAGGGTGCCGTTTCCGGCCGGAGACTCAGGTTTCGACCGGCACCGGCAGCGACCCCAGCAGCTCCTGCAGCACCTTCTCTTCGGAGCGGCCCTTGAGCCGCGCTTCGGTCGTGAGGATGATGCGGTGGCTGAGAACGGAGTCGGCCAGCTCCTTGACGTCGTCGGGTATGACGAACTCGCGCCCGCGGCAGGCGGCCAGCGCCTGGCAGGCGGCCTGGAGGCCGAGGGCGGCGCGGGTGCTGGCGCCCAAGCGGATGTCGGGGTGCTCGCGCGTGGCGCGGACCACCGCAACGATGTAGTCCCTGAGCGGCTCCGCGACGTGGGTGCGGCGGGAGAGCTTTTGGATCGCGAGCAGCTCCTCGGTCGCGATCACGCTGCCCAGCCGGTCGATCGGGCTCTGCTCCCGGTAGCGGGCCAGCACGCTCGACTCGTCCGGCTGGGAGGGATAGCCGAGCTTGAGCTTCAAGAGGAACCGGTCGAGCTGGGCTTCCGGCAGGGGGAAGGTCCCCTCCAGCTCGATGGGGTTCTGGGTGGCCATGATCATGAACGGGCGCGGCAGCTCCACCGTTTTCCAGTCGATGGTGACCTGGCGCTCCTGCATGCACTCCAGCAGGCTGGACTGGGTGCGCGGCATCGCGCGGTTGATTTCGTCGACCAGGACCACGTTCGCGACGACCGGCCCCGGCCGGTACTCGAACTCGGCGCTCTTCTGGTTGAAGACGTGGAGCCCCACCACGTCCGAGGGCAGCAGGTCCGGCGTGCACTGGATGCGCTTGAAGCTGCAGGCCAGCGAGCGCGCGGTGGCGCGCGCGAGCAGGGTCTTGCCCACCCCCGGCACGTCCTCGATCAGCACGTGGCCTTCGCAGAGCAGCGCGACGAAGATCAGGTCGATGGTCCGGGGGCGGCCGATGACCGCCTGGGCGACGTTCGAGCGGAAGCGCTCCGCCGCCCCGCGGATGATGGCCGGTGCCGTGCGCTCGCGGTCTGCTGGGGGGTGGGCCTCGTCTGGTTTCATCTGCGGCATCCGCTATAACCCCTTCCGGCCGCGAGGTCCATCCTTTTTATGCCGTGCAGCGCTCCGCACGCGCTGCCGGCAGTCATCGAGCTCGCCGAGGGCCTCGATGCTGGGGTCGACCCCCCCGTAGCGCACCTGCTCGTAGTGTTCGGTGATGCGGCGCATGTCGCTGCAGGCCGGCGGGAACCGCTCGCAGAGGTCCGCCAGAAATTCCCGCGGCGTTTGCTGCGGCTGCCGCCGCCGTCCCTGGCGTGCGGACCACGCGAGCAGCCAGCGGTAGGTGCGGCGCGCGGCGTCGGCCCCTGAGAGCGGCCCCCCGGGTCCGCGGGCCGCGGGCAGAAACCGTTTCAGAAAACCGACGTCGGCGACCCAGGCCAGGCACCACCGGAGCAGCCGCAGCAGATCCGCGCGCAGCGCTCCGGGCATGGCCTCCACCGTCGCATCCGCCGAGCGGCCCTGCTGCCGCCGCAGCCAGGCTGCGACCTGGTTCGCCAGCCGCCACAGGGCGACGCCGAGCAGGCCGACCCACAGGGCCCCGACCACCGCCTGGGCGATGGTGCGGATGTAGTCGGGCAGGCGCAGCAAGTCCGGCAGGCCGGTGCCCTCCGCCGGGGTGGCCATGCCGCCCGGCGCGGCGGGGGGCGTCGCGATCTGCGGTTGCGGCAGGAGACGGGCGAGCCAGGCCAGCGCCGCGACGACGAGGGCCACCATCGCGTCCCAGAGCATCCCGAGCAGGGCGAGAAGTTGTTGAAGCAGGCACGGGGTGACGGCGTAGGCCAGCGTCGTGCCCGCCGCCAGCACCAGCAGCGCATGGCCGAGGAAGAGGGCGAGCCATTGCGGCCGGGAGAGGCTCTGCAGCCAACCGCTCGCGGCCCGTCCGCGCGTCGCGGCCGCCCCGCACAGGAAAAAAGCGAAAAACGCCAGGACCCAACCGCCCGGTGCCGGCGGCGCCAGCCCCCACTGGGCCGCGCAGAAGAAGACCAGGCCCAGCACCGGCAGCCCGAACTGGAACTCGCCCAGCACCCGGCCGGCAGCGCCTGGGCCCGAGGCCAGCCGGGCTCCGGCGGCAAACGCGGCGGCGGTCGTTGCGATCAACGCCAGGATCGCAGCTGAAGATGCCGGCGGGGAGGCCGCCCCCCGCGCGGCGGCGATGACCCAGGATCGGTCGAACAGGGGCGCCTCGGGAAAGAAGAACACCTTGAGGAGGGCGCCCGCCCAAAGCCCCCAGGCCGCGAGGAGAAGCACCAGGAGCCGTCCGCGGTTAAGCCGCCGAGCGGCGCGGCCCAGGCCGAAGGCCGGGAGCGCGCCGGCCAGGACCCATGCGACCGGCAGCAGGCCGCCGCAGAAGCGTCGATCCACGAGCCAGAAAACGCCCCCCAGCCAGCAGGCCTGCATGCCGGCGACGGCGGCGGTGCCGGCCAGGGCGGCCAGGCGCGCCGTCATCGTCGCCCCCCGGCCGGCAGGCCGAGGTCCTCCGGCCGACGAACCCGGAGGCGCGGGAGATGGTCCGGCATCCGGGCCTCGTCGTTTTCACCGATCGTGATGAGCAGGGTCTTGAACCCGGAAAGGCTCAGTCCCGAGAGCAGCAGCGGCAGGGTCTGCCCCGGCCGCCCGGAGATGAACACCAGCGTGGTGCCGGCCGCAAGCTCCCTCTGCTGCCGCTCGACGAAGCCGGCCAGCGCACTGCCGGGAGCGGCCGTGACCTTGGCGAGGGCCTCGAGGATACCGGCGAGCCGCCCGCGGTCGGCGCCCGGGGGGATCTCCGCCGGCAGGCCGGTGTCGGCCAGCCGGGTGTTGGCGTAAAGACCCACCGGGCTGCCGCGCTCCGCCAGCGCGGCGGCGATGGACGCAGCAACGCTGATCCCCAGTTCGAACTCCTCCGCCGCCGGAGCCCCGTCCGCGAGGAAGCTCTCCATATCCAAGAAGAGCGCGACCTGGTAGGCGGTGGTCGCCGCCGCCTGCTTCACTTTCAACCCCCGGCCGCGGGCGGTGGCCTTCCAGTGGATGAATTTCAGGTTGTCGGTGCTCCGGTAGTCGCGCACGCCGATGGGGCGGGAGGGGTCCTGGTCGAGGCGGCGTGGAGTTTGAAAATCTCCCATGGGGTAGAGCGTGGGGATCTTGCGGATGTCCACCGGGTATATGCGCGGGAAGACGATGATGGCCTCGGAGGACGGCTCTCGCCGCGACCGGGTGAAAAGCCCGAACATGTCGCCCGCTGTGAGCGCCAGCGGCCCGAGCGGATAAAAACCGCGCCGGGCGGTGGCCAGGTTGATTTTCCAGAACATGCGCCGATATCCGAGCAGGGCGGCCGACCGCCGGACGCCCGGGGAGTCCGCTTCCGCCTCCGGCGCCTGCGGGCGGATCTCGGGCGGCAGGGCCCACTCCAGCTGGACCCAGGGCAGCGGCAGCGGTTTGCGGTTGGCGAGGCTCAGGGTGCAGGCGAGGGTTTCACCGGGGAAGCTGCGCAGGCTGCCGAAGCGCCGCTCGGCCTGCACCCCGGCGAGCGACAGCCGGCACCAGAGCCGTGCCAGCCCGACCATGCTCAAAAAAAGCCCGGCCAGCATGGCCATGCCGGTCTGCGAAAACCAGATCGCCAGTACCAGGACCGCGCCCAAAACCGCGGTGCCGGGCGCGGTCAGCAGCGCTCCGGCCGCCTGGGTGTGTCCGGCCGGGTTCAATGCGGACATCTATTTCAGGAAATCGGCTTGCAGAAACGCCGGGTTGGGGTAGGTGTAGAACCCTTTGCCGCTCTTGACCCCGAGCTCCCCGCGGTCGATCATCTCGCGCAGGGCGCGGGGCGGGTGGTCCTTGGGGTCCTTGGAGTCGTTGTAGTAGACCATCTCGATGTCCCAGATGACATCCAGCCCCACTTTGTCCATCAGGGCGAAGGGGCCCTCCTTCATGCGGGTGAAGATCATCCAGGCCCGGTCCACGTCCATGAAATCCACGAACCCGTTGCCCCACATGTAG
>JALOOU010000155.1 GCA_025454255.1 Desulfobacterales bacterium
GTGCTTACGCGGCAAATGGCTGTACTTTACGGAGCATTCTTCTCAGGGAGTCTTGATACCTTTCGGCTCGCTTAGAAAACCGCTTTGGGCAACAGCCCGTCGAGATGTGACCCCCTGACCGTGCTACAGCGAATCAGGGCATGTTCGATGTGCCTTCGTTCGACCTCTTCGAGGGTCGCAGAACGGGTCGACTCCTGCGAGCAATCAGCGTATTTAAGGGGACACCCGTGCAATTATGCAATTCAGGTTGGTTTTGAGTGTGCGATGGTTGCCGCATGCCAGGAAAATAACATATAGACGCTCCGGGTGCGCTGCATCGTATCAGCTGCCGCGGAACTGAACGGCGGGCGATATTGGAAGATGATAATGACCGCGGTGGCTTTGCGGCACGGCTCGCTGCCGCCTTGGAGGAGTGGGCGCGCGGCCGGCTAAAGACCGGGGTTGAGTCCTTCGGCGGCCAGCCGGTGCGTGCAGCGGAGAGACCGAGTCGCTGCCGGTGATGGGCTGGTTTGTGTTAAAGCCGGCAGCCCTTTTCATCACACCGCGCTCATGGAATACCATACGCCCAGCATACCGATTCCGGCGAGGATAATGACCGGGATGCGCGGCATTTCGCCGTCGCTCTCCATTGCCCGTCCGAACATGAAAAAAACAATCGGGTGAACTAAAAAAGGCATGGAGAAGATGAAGGGGATCAAGAGGGCCGCCTCGGCACCGAACATCCCGCCCTGGGTTGCCGCGAAAAGGCCGAAATGAGATATCCCGGATGATATTGCCATGGCGGTAAAGCTCAAGGGCATCCCGGCAAGGCTCAAAACCAAGAAACCGCCGAACACCGCGCTGAGTTGCCAACCGAAGGAAAACTGCATCAACCCCTTGACCTCCTTGGAATCCTTGCCTTCAGCCCTGCGCAGCGTCTTCAGGGAATAACCCGTCAGGACCAGACCGGCCAACGCGATCGCCAAGGACGGCCACATCATCAGGCTGTCACGCTGAGCGCTCATGGCCAGGACGGAAAAGACGAAAATATGTCCGAAAAAAGGGACATTGATCATGATCGGGGCCCGGTAGGCGGAAATATTACCCAGGTCGCCGGCCGTACAGGCCCCGGTCAGACCGGAGTGAGACAGGGAACCGGCCATGCCTGGCGCCAGGTTGCGGGCATGGTGGGTCTTGCCGAAAACCATCATCAAAGCAATTCCGCCGAACATCCAAAATATTTGGCCGAAAAAACCGTAGGCCAGCACTGCTCTCATGCCCGTGATGGCAAAGGCCTCGGTGATGCGCGAGCCGCCGATCATGAAATTCGCCGCCAGCACCACTGGAATCCCGGCAAAGAGCAGGGCCCGAATGGTCGGCCCGAACCGCCAGCGGTACATCAGTGCTCCCAGACTGGCGGAGATGATCATAGCGAAGAAAATCTGCGGCAGAGCGATGAGCGGCTTGGCCCACATCGCGATAGTGTAGGAGCCCAGCAGGATGCCCAGAATGGCGGCGACTTCCACTATTCCCAACTTGATGTAGAGCCGTTTGTCGGCAACTTGGGCCTTGTTGTCGATCATGATCACCGCGCCCACCAGCCCCAGGTAGGCGATGAGCGGATAGAATCGGCTAAGATCGCTGAAGCTCAGCCCCAGGATCATCCGGTACAATGCCTCTACCCCGATGAGCAGGAAAAAGGAACGAATGATGAAAATCAGCTGGGTGCGCCCCGTACCCAACACGGTCTCCTCGGTGGAGGGCACTACCATGTTGTCCGGCGGCAGTTCGACACCACTTAAAATCTTGCGCAGCTCCTGGCCGCCCACGAAAAAAGAGACGGTCAAGGCCACGATGGTGGTCCGGCTGACCAGTTCAATTAGGGTAAACTGCGGCAGCCCCGGTGAGGAAACTCCGCTCGCCACCAGGACGTAGCCCATGGTCAAGCCGAAAATGACAATGATCAGAATGGGAGAATACCGTGTTCCGGCAACCGCGGTCCTGGCCACCAGAACCATGGGAATGAGCAAAAACAAGGAGAGCAGAAATTGGTTCAAAATCTGCAAATTGGCGATCTGGTCAACCACGGCGGTGACTTCCATTACGAAAACCTCCTCAATTGGTGAAACGGGCCTGACCGTCGGGCATTGCCCCAAAAACTCATGCGACCTAACTTTGACGACTTCTGGAGTCGGTCGTCACTGGTGGACACCAAATCGCGCATGCTGCCAGCCGCTGTTCGCAGTACCGACGTTCGAAGGCTACCGGTGAAAGATAGCCCCGTTGCTTTTGAGTCTGCTGTCGATTGCAGAGCATTTCAATGTATCCAATAATCTCCCGAATAGCCAGTCGTCGAGTGGCGAAGCGGCAATCAAAGAGCAGCTCGGTCTTCAGGGTTTAAGCGGACGCCCGTGCAATTACGCAATTTGGGTTGGTTTTGAGCGCGCGAAGGTTGCCGCACGCCACGAAAATCAGGCATACCCGCTGCCGGTGCGCTGCATCATCTGCCGCTGAATTGAACGGCGGGCGATATCTCAAGATGATGATGACCGCGGCCGCTTTTCGGCACGGCCCGCTGCGGTCTTGGAGGAGTGGGCGCGCGGCCGGTGAAAACCGGGCTTGAGTCCTTCGGCGGCCAGCCGGCGCATGCAGCTGGGAGACCGAGTCGTTGCCGGTGATTGGCTGCTCGTGTTAAATTGCATGAATGCACGGGCGTCATTTTACTCCCTTACCGTTCTGACAAAGGAGCGAACCTCATGCGGAAGTCTCTGAAAAAAAGTGGATGGTCGGTAGGGCGGGGCTTGAAATGGATTCTGCTCGTCGTTTTTGCGGCGAGTCTCGCCAACGCCGAGGACACGAAAACGGTGCGCTCTTATCCTCTGCCCAAAAAGGGCGCCTTGGAGCTGAGCATGCCCGCTGAGTGGCGCTGCCATCTGCGCCAGCCGCCCGACGACCTTCCTCCGACCATCACCTTGGCTCCAGCCGCTGGCAATTCCTTTCAAGTGATGATCACCCCGCTGTGGGCGATACGCCCGGGAGTGGTCGTGCCCGACAGGGAGGAGATGCGCAAACTGGTCCAGGGCACGGCCGACCAGGCAAAGCCCCACGCGATGGAAGAGACCATACCCCTTCGCGAGATCGCCGGAGCATCCGGCACCGGCTACTGCTTCACCGCCACGGACAAGGCGCCCAAGCCCGACGAATTCAAATACATGACCCAGGGCATCATCCGCGTGGGCGAGATCGCGCTGCTCTTCACCATCCTCACCAACGACGGCGCCGAGGCCGCACTCGGCGGCTCGCTGGAAATGCTCAAGTCCGCCACGCATGTCGCCGGCAAGCTCCCCTGACCTCCTGGCGCCTCAGACCCCCGCGGCCTGCAGGGGGGCGGCGCTCTCCACCGTGAGCGTCGCCGCGCCCCACTCCGCTTCCACCTTGCCCGCGAGCAGATAGGGCCGCTCGCGGTCCAGCAAATGGCAGAAGCGGCGGTAGGCTTCGGGGAAGAAGGTGGTCTCGACCAGCCCGGTCTCGTCCTCGAAGGTGAGAAACTCCATGGGCTCGCCGCGCCGGCGAAGCGCACACGCCGGCCCACCCGGCGCGGCAGATCGGCGGCCTTGAGCGCGCCCGCCCGCCGGACGGCCGCCGCAAAGAGCTCCATCGGGTGCCGGTCGCAGAGAAAACTAAGGACCGCGAACTCGCGCCGCAGCCGCTCCCGGGGGTCGTCCGGCGGCAGGCGCCGGAGGCGCGCCGCTTCCCGGGGTTCGGCGAACAGCGGCAGGTTGGCGGCCCCCCGCGCGCCGCCCGAAAGCTCCGCCAGCCGGCAGGTCGCCGCCCACAAGAGCTCCCCGCGGCCGGCCCCGGGGGCCAGGCCGTCGAGCGCCCCGCAGTGGACCAGCGCCCGCAGCTCGTCCGCGGCCGGCCGCGCCCGGGCGACGAAATCATCGACACCGCCATAGCCCCGCTCCCCGCGGCCGGCGACGATCCGCTCCCGGGCCTTCTCCGAGAGCCCCTTCACGGCGATCAGCCCCACCCGCAGCTCTTCGCCCCGGCCCGTCCAGCGGCCGGCGCTCGCGTTGACGTCCGGAGCCAGCACCCTGAGCCCCAGGCGCCGGGCCTCCGAAACGTAGGCGAAGGCGCTGTAGAACCCGCCCTGGTTGCTGATGACCGCCGCCATGAACTCGGCCGGGTGGTGGACCTTGAGAAAGGCCGCCTGGAAGGAGACCCGCGCGTAGGAGGCGCTGTGCGGCTTGCAGAAGGAGTAGCCGTCGAAGCTCATCATCATCTGCCAGACCGCCGCGATCTGCGCCTCGGAAACCCCCTTCGCGCGCGCGCCTTCCCGGAAGCGCCGGGCGTAGTCGCGCAGCTGAAGCTCCCGGTCCTTCTTGGAGAGGACTTTGCGCAGGCCGTCGGCCTCGGCGTGCGCGAAGCCGGCCAGCGCCACCGCCACCCGCGAGACGTCCTCCTGGTAGACCATGATGCCGTAGGTCTCCCCCAGCACATCGGCCAGAAGCGGGTGGATCGGGTCCCAAGAACCGCCGTGCAGCCGCCGGATGTACTCGCGGATGTAGTCGTTGGCGGCCGGCCGGATGATGCTGCTGTGGATGACCAGATGCGCGAAGTCTCCCACGCGGGACTTCTGCTGCAGCAGGCGCATCGCCGGGCTCTCGATGTAGAAGCAGCCCATGGTGCGGCCCTGGGCCACGGCCTGCTGGGTGGCGAAGTCCTCCTCCGGCTCCCAGCGGGACTCGTCGAAGGCGGCGCCGTTTGCCCGCAGGTTGGCGATGGCGTCGCGGATCACCCCCAGGCTGCGGTTGCCCAAGAGGTCGATCTTGACCAGCCCGGCGTCCTCGGCGCCCTCTTTCTCCCACTGGATGATCGGCACCCCCTTCGGCGCCCGCTCCAGCGGGACGTACTCGCCGACCGGCTGCGGGGTGATGACCACCCCGCCGGGGTGCACCGAGAGGTGGCGCGGGGTGCCGACGAGTCGCTGGGCATAGCCGAGGATCTCCGGCCAGGGCGGCGGGAACGCGAGCGCCTTGAGCTCCGGCTGCCGTTTGAACTCCGTCAGGAAATCGGCGTCGCCCTCCGCGCGCCAGGCCCAGGGCAGGCGTTTGGAGACCCGGCTGATCTCAGCCTCGGTCAGGCCATAGACCTTGGCGACCTCGCGCACGGCCATGCGCGGCTGAAACAGGACGTGGTTGGCCACCATGGCGGCATGGCCCCGGTGGCGCGCGAGCACGGCGTTCAGCACCCCGTCGCGCTCGTCCCAGGCGAAGTCGACGTCGATGTCGGGCGGGTCGGTGCGGCCGGGGTTGAGGAAGCGCTCGAAGTAGAGGTTGTGCTTGAGGGGGCAGACGTTGGTGATGCCCAGGCAGTAGGCGACGAGCGAGGCCGCGCCCGAGCCGCGGCCGCAGGTGCGCGGGCTCAGGGCGACGATCGCGCGCACGATGAGAAAATAGGCGGCAAAACCCATCTGCGAGATAACCGCGAGTTCGCGCTCGAGCCGCTCCACAACGGCCTCGCAAAGCTCCCCCCCGTAGCGGCTCTGAGCGCCGGCGTAGGCCTCGGCCCGCAGCCGGTCGGCCGCCGCCGCCGGAGAGCCTGCTGCCGGAAGCGGCGGGAGCAGCGTTCCGAAATGGGGGCCGCTGAACCGGATGCGCGCGGCGATCGCCTCGGCGGCCGCCACCGCTTCGGGACAGGAGACGAAGCGCCGCTCGTACTCCGCCGCCGGCGCCAGCCAGGCGTCCGGCGCCGCGAGAGCTGCCGGGGGCAGGCGCGAGAGGCTGCTGTTGCACGCGATGGCCCGCAGGATGCGGTGTACGGCGAACTCCTCCGGCCGCAGGAAGAAGCTGCCCGGGAGGCCCACCGCCGGCACCCCCATCCGGCGCGCTGCAGCCCGCAGGGGGTAGGCGGCGCTCAGCGGCCGGACCGGCAGGCCGGCGGCCACCCGGACCCCGGCCGCGTGCCAGGGCTCGAGCAGCTCGGGATGGGGGGTCAGAACCGTCAGGCCGGCGGCGAAGCCGGGCAGGTCCGTCTGCAGATCGAAATCCGCCGCCTGTAGCTGCCGGCGGGTGAGCAGGCGGCAGAGGTTGCGATAGCCCTGGTCGTTTTCCGCGAGGCAGACGGCGCTCCGGCCGCGGGCGGGGTCGGTGACCGTCGCCCCCACGATGGGGGTCAACCTCTCCCGGCGGCAGGCGGCCAGAAACGGCCACAGCCCGTAGAGGTTGTCGGTGTCGGTCAACGCCAGGCGCGTGTAGCCCAGCTGCCGCGCGGCGCGGCAGATCTGCCGGGGCGCGGCCGTGCCCCACATGAGGGAGTAATGGGAGTGGACGGATAGAGGAACCATGATGGCGTTGCTGAAAACTCAGTTTCAGCGTTGCGCTTCATTCCGCGGCCGCTGCGGCGTACGGCGCGTACGCCTCGCGACGCGGAATTCGCGCACCGTTCCGGCCCTGCTGCAGCGGGGGACTCGGGCTTGCAATGAAACTCTATTTTTTTTTGATAGGGAAAAAGCCTAACTTGCCTGAAGGCTCTCAGCGGCCAGCGTCCGCCCCACCTGCAGCGCCTCCCGGCCGAAGCGGCCGCGCACGGCGTCGAGGGCGGCGGTCAGCCGGTCGCGTCGGGCGGCCGTCCGCTGCTCCTCCTCAAACAGCGCGAGCTGCGCCGGCGGGAACACCAGCCGGCGGCAGACCAGGCGCACGTGCCGGACCCGCACGCGCCGCGCCCCGGCCGAGTCGAGCGCGCTGCACGCCGCCTCGAAGAGGCCGATGTCGTTGGCGGTGGCCGGCCGGGCCGCCGTGCGGCGCACCCGCCGCACCCCGTCCGAATAGTCCACGACCACGGCCACCTCCCGGGCCGCCCGCCGCTGGCGCCGCAGCGCATGCCCGGCCCCCTCCGCCAGGCGGTAGAGGGCCGCCTGGAGCACGGCCAGGTCGTTGGTGTCGACGGCGAACTCGTGGTCCGCCGCGACCTGCGGCGGCTTCTCCCCCACGGCCTGCACGGGCGAGGAATCGATGCCGCGCACGGTCTCGTGGACGAACGCCGCCCGTTTGCCGAACGGCACCTGCAGCTCCTCGACCCGCAGGGCCGCCACGTCGCCGGCGCTGGCGAGATTGAACTCCCGCAGACGGACGAGGTCCTCGCCTTCGATCCCGGGCACCAGGCCGAGGGGCAGCGGCGCCAGAAACGGCTGCTCCTCGCCCGCGGCGACGATGTATTCGCCCTCGGGTTTGACGAGACGGGTGGCCACCTTGGCCACCAGCTTGTTGGGGGCCACGGACCAGATCGGGGCGAGGCCCAGCTCGACGCGTATCTGCCGCTGCAGGCGCCAGGCCAGATCCACGGGTGGCCCGAAGAGGCGGCCGGTGCCGGTGGCGTCGATGAAGAGATGGCCGTCGTGCTCGCCGGCCTCGATGCGCGGCGAGTAGGGCAGGACGCGCTCGAGCACGGCCCGCATGGCCTGCTCGTAGCGGTCGGGCCGAGGCGGCAGGAGGCGGGCGTCCCGGCACCGCCGCAGCGCGCGCTCCAGGGCCATGCCCTTGCGGACGCCGGCCTGGAAGGCCTCCTCGCTCATGTCGTACACGGCCGTCCGCGCCGCCCCCGCCGGCGCGATGACGACCGGCCGGCCGGCGAGGCGCCGGTCGATGGCCCGCTCCACCGCCACGGCAAAGTCGGCCACGTTCAAATGGATGATCGCGCGGTCCATTTTTAAAAAAACAGTTCCACCTTTTAGGTGTCACGTTTTAAGCCGACGGCCGCCGGCTGCGCGCAACGGGTTGGAATCGCGGCAGGATGCCGCTCCCACAGAAACTGGCGGCGGCGTAATGAGCGCGAGTTCCCCGCTGAAGCGAAGCAGGCACGGCACACGAGTTTCCGCCGAGCGAGGCGTACACACCTACGCCGCAGCCAACGCGGAGACGCCAGCGCAACGCCGGCATCGGCGCCTCCGATACGCCCGGGCGGCGGCGTAAT
>JALOOU010000017.1 GCA_025454255.1 Desulfobacterales bacterium
AGGACGGCTCCGAGGCCCACTGGATCTTTCGCACCTCGCCGATCCGCAACGCCAAGGGCGAGATCGTTGCTGCCCTGGAGATGAGCCTCGACATCACCGAGCGCAAGCTGCTCGAAGAGCAGTTGGCCAAATCCGAGCGCAAGTACCACCAGATCTTCAACCATATTCCCAACCCGGTCCTCGTGCTGGATGCCCACACCCTTGAAATCATCGACTGCAACCAGAGCGTTCAGACGGTCTACGGGTACGGTCCCGAGGAGCTCATCGGCCGTTCGTTCCTGGATCTGTTCGCGGAGGAGGTGACCGACGCCTACGCGCAGCAACTGCTCCAGGTCGACGTGCTGAACCAGGTCCGCCATCGGACCAAGGCAGGGGCGAGCATTTTTGTCAACATCCGGGTATCGCCTTCCGAATACCCCGGCCGGGAGGTGCTCCTGGTGACCACCAGCGACATCACCCAGCGCCTGGAGGCGGAACGCAAGCTGATCCAGGCGGGCAAGATGGCGACCATGGGCGAAATGGCCACCGGGGTGGCCCACGAGTTGAACCAGCCGTTGTCGGTCATCAAGATGGCCAGCAGCTTCTTCATCAAGAAGATGGAAAAGGGAGAGCCCCTCCAGGACGACACCCTCGGGGTGATGCTGAAAAAAATCGACGGCAACGTGGACCGCGCCACCCGCATTATCGACCACATGCGCCAGTTCGCCCGCAAGAGCGACCTGCGGCTGGAGAAGGTGCAGCTGAACGAGATCCTGGGGCGCTCGTTTGAGATCTTCAGCCAGCAGCTGCGGCTGCGCGACATCGAGGTCAAGTGGGAGTTGGATCCGGACCTTCCGCGGATCATGGCCGACGCCGGTCGGCTGGAGCAGGTCTTCATCAACCTGCTGATCAATGCGCGCGATGCGATCGAGGAGAAATGGGCCGGCCAGGCGTCCGGCGCGGGGGAGAAGCTCATCACACTCAAAAGTTCCCGCCGGGACGGAACCGTTGTCTGCGAGGTGCGGGACACGGGCAAGGGCATTGCCCCGGCGCTGGCCGAAAAGGTCTTCGAGCTCTTCTTCACCACCAAGGAGGTCGGCAAGGGGACCGGCCTGGGGCTCTCGATCAGCTACGGGATCATCCAGGAGTGCGGGGGCACCATCCGGGTCGACCCCGGCCCCGGTCGCGGGGCTTGGTTCATCCTGGAGTTCCCCGCCGTAGGGCAAGATTATGAAGCAAGCAATCCTCATCGTCGATGATGAGCCCGACATCCGCGACGTCCTCACCCTGGCTATCAACGACCTGGGGCACAACGTCCTGGCAGCGGCCGACGGCGACGAGGCTCTGCGGATGTTTCGCGAGGCCCGCACCCCGGTCGTCGTGACCGACATCAAGATGCCGGGCATGGACGGGATCGAGCTTCTGAAGAGGCTCAAGCGCGAGGACCCGGACATCGAGGTCGTCATGATCACCGGCCACGGTGACTTGGACCTGGCCATCCGCAGCCTCAAGCACGAGGCAACCGATTTCATCACCAAGCCGATCAACATCGATGTGTTAGAGATCGCCCTCAAACGGGCCCAGGAGCGGATCCTCACGCGGCAGAAGCTAAAGGAGTACACGGAGCACCTGGAGCAGCACATCCGCGAAAAATCCGAGCTCCAAAGCCGCCTCTCCGCGTTGGGGCTCATGATCGGCTCGATCTCCCACGGCATCAAGGGGCTGCTGACCGGCCTCGACGGCGCCATCTACCTCGTGGAGTCGGGCTTTTCCAAGAACGACCCCGCGAAGATCACCGACGGCTGGCAGACGGTCAAGCTCACGATCGAGCGCGTGCGCAAGATGATGCTCGACATCCTCTACGCCGCCAAGGAGCGTGAGCTCAAAACGGAACGGGTCCAAACGGCGGAGTTCGCACGGGAGCTGGCCGGTCGGTTTGAAGCAAAGATCCGCGGGCAAGGCGTGGAGTTTGTCTGCGAGGTGGGCCCCGGCAATGGCGGGTTCGACGCGGACCCCTCCTACCTGCAGGCCGCCTTGGCCAACATTCTCGAGAACGCCTTGGACGCCTGCTGCCGGGACGAGTGCAAGCTCCGGCACTGCATCACTTTCCGCGTCCGCGGGGAGGGTGACACCGTGGTTTTCGAAATCGGCGATGACGGCCCCGGGATGGACAGCGAGACGAAGCAGAAGCTCTTCGACCTCTTTTTTTCCTCCAAAGGGGCGCACGGTACCGGCTTGGGGTTGTTCGTGACCCAGAAGATCGTCGAGCAGCACGGCGGCCGCATCGAGGTCCGCTCCACCCCGGGCCACGGGAGCCTTTTCCGCGTCATGATCCCTCGCAAGACCCCCGCGACCCCGACCGCCGCGATCTCCGCGTAATCAGCCCCTGCTGCCCTTTGAAAAGAGGGTTGGCAATTTCAGCCGCCGATGGTAAAAATCGGAATGCCGGGGCGGGGCCGGTGCCCCAGCCGGCCGCCTGCGGGAAAGAAAGGATTCTATGCCCATCATCGCCATATCCAGAGGCTCTTTCAGCCGCGGCCGCGAGGTGGCCGAAAAAACCGCTGCGCTGCTCGGGCACCGCTGCATCTCGCGCGAGGTGTTGCTGGAGGCCTCGCAGCTTTTTAACATCCCGGAGCTCAAGCTCACGCGTGCGATCCACGACGCCCCCTCTCTGCTCGGCCGCAACCAGAAGAAATACGTCGCCTTCATCCGTACGGCGCTCTTGCGCGAGGTGCAGTGGGACAACGTCGTCTACCACGGGTTTGCCGGGCATTTTTTCCTGCAGGGGATCTCCTGCGCCCTGAAGGTGCGGATATTCTCCGATCTGGAGGCGCGGGTGCGGGAGGAGATGAAGCGCGAGGGCGTCACGGCCGAAAAGGCCGAGAGCATGCTGAAAAAGGACGACGAGGAGCGGCGCAAATGGGGGCTCAGCCTCTACGGCATGGACACCTCCGACCCGGCGCTCTACGACATGCTTCTGCACCTCGGCACCCTGACCGTTGACGACGCCGCCCACCTCATCGCCGCCGCTGCGGCGCGGCCCTCGTTCCAGACGACCCCCGAGTGCCGGCAGCGGCTGAACGACTTGGTCCTCGCCGCCCAGGTCGAATCGGTCCTGATCGACGAGTTCCCTTTAATCCGGGTCACGGCGGAAAACGGCGAAGCCTCGATTCGCATCACGACCGGGCTCTCTATCCACTCGCTGCTGCTGGAAAAACCGAAAATCGTCGAGAAGGTCGAACGGCTGGCGATCGAATTGGGCGGGGCCGAAAAGGTCCGGGTCAGCTTCGATCACCCGCTCTGATGCCCAGGCGGATCATCTTGCGCCGCAGGGTGTTCTTGTCGATGCCGAGCTCGCGGGCGGCGGCCATTTTTTTGCCTGCGTGGCGCTGAAGCGCCTGTTGGATAGCCGCTTTTTCGATCTCCTGCAGACGCATGCCGTTCACTGCGGCCGCGGCGGCTCCGACCGGGTGCAGGTGCTCCGGCAGGTCCTCGAGCCGAAGGATCCCCTCCCGGCAGAGAACGAAGGCATGCTCGATGGCGTTTTCGAGCTCGCGCACGTTTCCCGGCCAGTCATGCAGCATCAAGGCGGCCATCGCCTCCCGCGACACGCCTGCCACCGACCGTTCCTTCAGGTGGTTGAACCGCTCGATGAAGCAGTCCACCAGCATCGGGATATCCTCCCGGCGTTCGGAGAGCGTCGGCAGAACGATCTTGAAGACGTTGATCCGGAAGTAGAGGTCCTCCCGGAACTTTTCCTCTTTTACCATATGGCTGAGGTTTCGGTGGGTGGCGGCGATGACGCGTGCATTGGTGGGGACGGGTTTGCCCGAGCCGAGCGGCTCATACACCTTCTGCTGCAGCACGCGCAGCAGCCGTACCTGGACGGCAGGGGAGATGTCGCCGATCTCGTCTAAGAAAATGGTACCGTTCTGGGCCAGGGCGAACCGACCGGGTTTGTCTTGGCGGGCATCGGTGAAGGCCCCGGCCTTGTACCCGAAAAGCTCGGATTCGACCAGCGTGTCGGGCAGCGCCCCGCAGTTGACCGCGACGAACGGCCCGTTGCGTCTCGGACTGTGGTGTTGGATGGCCCGCGCGATCAGCTCCTTGCCGGTGCCGCTGGCGCCCTCGATCAACACGGTGCTGCCGCTCTCGGCCACCTGGGGCAGGAGGCTGAAGATTTGAAGCATCCGGGGGCTTTTGCTGACGATGTCCTCGAAGGAGTGCTGGCGGCGCAGCGCTTTCTGGAGGTCTCTGATTGCGGAGATGTCCTGAAAGGTCTCCACCCCGCCGACCACCTTGCCGTCGGCGTCGCGCAGCAAGGTGGTGCTGACGCTGATGGGGATCCGCTTTTTGTCGGCGCGATAGATGTGCACCGGCATGTTGGAGAGAGGGGTTTGGGTCTCGATGGTCCGGCGCAGCATGCAGCCGGTCTCGCACACGTCCGCCCGGAAGACCTCGAAGCATTGGCGGCCGATGGCCTCCCCACGTCTGATGCCGGTGATGGTTTCAGCGGCCCGGTTGAAGGAGGTGATGCGCCAGTTCAAATCGACCGTAAACACCCCTTCCGCCAAGCTGTCCAGAATGAGCTCGTGATTAAGCTGTGTTGAGATTTGAGCGTGTTTCGTCATGGTGTGCGGCTGATGATCGGGCGAAATCTTTTCCGGCCGGGCAGTTCGGGTGCATTTTGTTCCCATTTCGATTTTTAGTCAACACCATAATTTCCTGAGGGCAGCTTGGTTTTTTCTGTTTTCCGAGGACCTCCCCGCTTTATCTACCAAAAATACGGCCAATTTTTTTTTGCTTTTTCCGATTTTTCAGCTGCGGGCATGATTGTTGCTAAGTTCTCCTCGAGCGCTTTTCTCAAAAAGTTGTTCTATCGATGGCTGGTACCATGGCGACGCGCGGCTGCATATTCTGCCCGAAATCCCATTCGCGTTTGCTTCAAGCCCAGAGTCAGCTCACCCTGCCCTCCAACAGTCGGTTTTCGGGAGTCCGGCTCATCGCCGTGCCGGTTTTCACGGGCAGGGTCTCCCCCGTTCTCGACAACTGCACCCAGCTCTGCCTGCTGGAGCCGGGATCGATCCGGGCCACAAAAAACAAAACAGTGAAAATCCGAGAATCCTCCATTTTCGGCCGGGTGGCTGAGTTCGAAAAATTGCGGATCAAGCTTATCATCTGCGGTGCGGTGAGCGAGGCGTTCTATAACCTGCTCAGGCAGGCCGACATCGAGCTAATCTGCGGGATCACAGGCGATATCGACGATGTGATCGACGCGTTCCGCAATGGCATGCTGGAGCAGGCCCGGTTTCGCATGCCAGGTTTTCACTAGAAGGCCCGAACGGTTCGCGGCCTATTCTGCAGGCTTATTCAGGAACAATTTGTCCCTTTTCTCCTCTCACATTGGTGCATTTTGTTCCCTTTTATCCCCCGGAAGCGCCGCCACTTCTTTCAATGATAAAATTAAATCCATAAAAACCTTAAAGTTATGTAATATTCGGCTTGGTTCGATAATGGCATCGCTATTGCTATTTTCTCCTAATCAACAGCCTTTTTTGCGAATTCACTCACCATCCGATTTCAAACTGACTCAGCCTCTCTGCGGGACTATTTCGGATGCTTTCACGATACGGCTCCGCCGCGGGCGTCGTGCCCCAGGAGCTGACCCTCTGCGACATGTCCAAGCCCGTGATCTCCAAGACCGAGGTCAAGGACGGAGTCACCTTCTACACGCTGGAGTCCCGGGTGGACAAGTGCGAGCATTCGCCTGCGGCCGTCGGCACGGTGCGGATCTTCGCCGTCGGCTGGAAGGAGGGCAAGATTGCCAAATTCGTCTGGGGCGGGCCCAAGGGCGGCAAAGTGGAGTATTGAGGGTTTTGGACCGGTCCTTCGCCGCCTCTTACACTTCATAAAGGAGGTGGACCATGCGCATGTTTAAGCACAAAGGCACGGTGTTTGAACTGGACTCGGACGGGTACCTGCTGAACCCGACGAAGTGGAGCCGGGCGCTGGCGGAGGGGCTTGCCCCGGAGCTGGGAATCTCCGGATGTTTGACCAAGGAACACTGGGATGTGATCGACTACATCCGGTCGACCTTTAAATCCACCGGGAAATGCCCCAACGTCTTCGAGACCTGCCGCCAAAACAACATCCGCCGGCCGGAGCTGAAGCGTCTCTTCCCGACCGGATACATGCGCGGCGCCTGCAAGCTGGCGGGGCTCAGTTACAAGGATGCCTATCTGGGGGCCGACTACATGGAGCACAGCGCCAAGGACCTCCATGCCGTGGCCCAACGCCAGGAGTACCGCATCGATGTGCGTGGGTTCCTGGTGGATCCGGACGAGTGGGACGAGCACTTCGCCGCTCACCGGGCCTTTGAAATGAAAATCCCCGGCGGCAAGCTGACCCGGGCGCATTGGCAGGTCATTCGAAGCCTGCGCACCGAATTCTACAAGACCGGCAAGGTGCCGACCGTCTCCGAGACATGCGAAGCCAACCGCCTGGAGCTGGAAGAACTCGAAGCGCTTTTCCCGGACGGCTATCACCGCGGGGCGGTCAAAATTGCCGGCCTGAGAGTGCGCTGAGGAGCCCAGGCGCTATATGGCACCGGAGGTGGAGTTCGGCCGTTTTTTCAAGGGGGACTTCGACGACGATCCCGCGGCGGCGCTTCAGGCGCTCCTGCGGGCGATCCTGATCCGCTCCCAGTTCCAGCCCACCGTGCGGCATGTCATCGGCTGGCGGGGCTTGCGGCAGTCGGCGGCCGCGGTGGAGTGCTGGACCGCCAAGGTGGCGGGCGGCGCCGGGGTGTTCGGTGTTTTCGTCCTGGACTTGGAACCCACGCCGGGCTGGTCTACGGCCCGCTTCGGGTTGTGCTACTTCCCCGACCCGCAGGAGCCGCTCGTCGAGCGGGTCGCGCTTCAGGCCGCCGCCGTCGCCCAGCGGGAAGACTACCACCACCGCATCAGGGATTTCCTGCAGCACCCGGAGCTGGCATCTCTCTTCGGCATCGGCACCTTTCTGCTCTCCGTCGGAAGCGACCGCCGCGCGCTGGCGCTGGCCCTGCAGGCGGCCTCCGCGCAGCGCACCCTTGCCGGAGACGGGGTGCGCCTTCCCAAGGACGGGGCGATGGTCGAGCTGGTGCCCTCCGGCGGGGTCGACCAGGAGTTCCCGGCATTCGAAACCGCGTTGCGGTTCTTCGAAGTGCTGGCCGCATCCGCAACGCTCAACCTGGAGCAGGCCCCGAGCCGCCTGATTGAAAGCCGCTATTCAGCCGCGCAGACCGTCTACGATTCGGCCGGGCGCTTCCAGATGGAGCCGGCCCCCGACCTCTGGTCCGCAGTGCTCCTGGTCGGGTACGGCCCGGGGGAGTTCGACCAATTGGGCTTGGCGCTCGCGCCGGTCGACGCTGCCCGGCTGGGTGCGCTGAAAGCGGATGGGCCTGAAGGAAACGCGGATGGATACGGGGAGAAGCTCTGGTGGCGGGTCCACGCGCTCAAGGATTCAAGAGCATCGACAAGAAGAGCCTGGGCGTGGACGAACGGCCGCCGCTGATCGTGCTGACCGGGTTTCTGGGGTCCGGCAAAACGAGCTTTCTAAAGCACTTCATTGAATATCAGACCCAACGCAGCCGGTTCGTCGCCGTTATCCAGAACGAGATCGGCGCGATCGGCCTCGACGGCAAGCTGCTCGATTACACCGTGACCGAGGTGGACGAAGGCTGCGTCTGCTGCAGCCTGGCGGGCAGCCTTGGGCGGGCGGTGCTGGGTATCCTCGCCGCCTTCTCCCCGGACACCATCATACTCGAGACCTCCGGAGCGGCCAACCCCTTCAACCTGTTGGATGAAATGCAGGCGCTGGAGGAACTGGTGCGCTTCGACTGCACGCTGACCGTGGTGGACGCCCTCAATGCCGAGCAGACGCTTGCCGAGCACCCTGTCGCGGCCGAACAGATCCGGGCGGCGGACCTGCTGATGGTCAACAAGCAAGACCTGGTTCGGCCGGATCGGCTCGAAGTCGTCATGGAGCGGCTTCGCGAGCTGAACCCGCGTGCGCCCCGGTTCGTGACCCGCAACGGCGACCTCAATCCCGCCCTGGTGCTGGAAGTGGAGGATCGGCCGCACGATCGGAACGCCGGGCGCGGGCCCCCTTCAACCCACCCCCCTCACCTGCAGAACGGCCTCTGGGCCAAGAGCATCCCTTTTCACCGGCCGCTCGATCACGATGCATTCCTCAAAGCTGTGGCGGAATTTTCCCCTGCCGTCTTCCGCGCCAAGGGCGTTGTCGAATTCAGCGATTCACCCCGCCTAATGCTTTTCCAGTACGTCAACGGCAGGCACGAGCTCTCCGTATTATCGGGGCGGCGGTTGACCGAGCGGTTCCTGACCGTGATCGGCAAGGGGGGCGACCCGGGGCGTGAACTCCTCGCCCTGCGCGCGTTGACGGCTGACGGCGCCGACTAAGCCTGCCGGTGGGCGAAGGCATCGCGGATGCGTTGGATGTAGCGGCGGTGGTGGTCCAGGTGGACCAGCAGGAATTCGAGCGTCTCGCGCGCGTCCAGCGAGCCGCCGACGGGGTGGCGGGAAAGAGGGGTTTTGAGCTTCGCCTGGGGAACGCCCTCCGTGATCTGCTTCAACCCGATGCGCGCTTTTTCCCAGCGGATGATCAACTCCTCCAGGGAAACCCGCCCGGTGGGTTCGAGCTCCGGCAGCGGCACCCCGACCACGATGTCTTTTTCGAGCGCCTGCATCACCATCCGAAAGGCCTCCGGCGACTTGGGAGGCAGGCTTGCGGCGCCTGCCTGGTTCAGCCTGCGGATGTCGGCTGCGATCAGCTCCTCGGCGATGACCACATGCTCCAGATGCATCAGGATCGACCACCCGGTGGGGCCGATCCGGAAGGCGGTCTGGTCGGCGCTCAGCATGTAGATCAGGTTGAAGAGCTTCTGGCGTTTCATCTCGAGAGCGTCATAGAGCGGTTTCAGCTCGGCGATCATGGCATGGACCTCCCTAGTTTTAGCTCTGCTCTCTATTTTACCTCCGTTTGACGGCGCCATCAAATTGAAAATTGGAGCGGATTCGGATAGGATTCGGCGCAACCGTTTTTAAGGAAATGCATCGGCGAATGGACCCGCAAACCATGCCAAAAGGGCCCAAGTGCCCAGCCTGCGGCGAGCCGCTCGAAAGCGGCTGGAAGATCTGCCCGGCGTGCGAGACGCCCGTGGCGCCGCCGGTCTGCCCGTCCTGTGCCCGTAGGGTGAAGGCGAACTGGAAGATCTGCCCGGAGTGCGGGGCGCGGCTGATCTGTCGGGAGTGCGGCGGCCGCTTGCCCGCCGCCGGGGCAGCCTGCCCCGCCTGCACCCAGGCAGCAGCATCCGGCCCTGCCGCCGGGGGCGATCTCATCGAGCCCGTGACCGGCATGGAGCTGGTTTTCGTGCCGGGCGGTGTCTACCAGATGGGCGATCTCTTCGGCGACGGGTGGGAGAACGAGCTGCCGGTGCGCGAGGTGCGGGTTGCGGATTTCCTGATCGGCAGATACCCGGTGACCCAGGGGCAGTGGCGGCGGGTGATGACGGAAAACCCATCGCGGTTCCAGAAGGGCGATGATCATCCGGTGGAGCAGGTGAGCTGGGCCGACGCGACGGACTTCATCCGGCGGTTGAACGCCATGGCCCCCGGTGTCCACGTTTTGGATTTGCCGAGCGAGAAAGAGTGGGAGTATGCGGCCAGAAGCGGCGGCCAGAAGCAGCTCTACGCCGGCGGGGGCGACGTGGCGGCCGTGGCCTGGTACGCCGAAAACAGCGAGGGCTCCACCCACCCCGTCGGGCGCAAGGCCCCCAACGGACTCACCCTCCATGACATGAGCGGCAACGTCTGGGAATGGTGCCGGGACCTTTACACCCCCGGGGCCTCCGACGACCGGGTGATCCGCGGCGGCAGCTGGAATTTGGACGCCTGGAGCGCCCGCTGCAGCCGGCGCTTCGGCTTTGCCGAGGATTACTCCGGTGCGGGCCTGGGGTTCAGGCTGGTCGCCCGGATCGGTTGATAGCGTCCCTTTTGGAAGAAGCGCTGAAACGGGATGGGCCCAGTGCCGCTATGGCACTCTTCACGGGTCCGGTTCTCGAATGGTGCGAGCACAGCGGCGTTTCCCCCCGCGTACGCCTGCATCACATGCCCAGGTAAGCCCGGCGTATTCCGGCGTCAGCCATCAGATCGGCGGAGTCGCCCGTGCGGATCAAGCGGCCGCTTTCGAGTATGTGGGCGCGCTGCGAGAAGTGGAGCGCCTGCTCGACGTTTTGTTCGACGAGCAGGATCGTGAGGTCGTGTTCGAGTGCGGAAAGGGTGCGGTAGATGGTCTTTGTGACCATGGGGGCAAGCCCCAGGGAGAGTTCATCCACCAGCAGCAGGCGGGGCCGGCTCATGAGCGCCCGGCCGATGGCGAGCATCTGCTGCTCGCCGCCGGAGAGCGTGCCCGCGGGCTGATCCTTGCGCTTTGCGAGAATCGGGAAGAGCTCGACGACGTGGGCCATCGTCTCTTTTAGGCTGCCCCGGGCGCGCTTGGGGAAGGCGCCCATTTCAAGGTTCTCCCTCACCGACATCTCCTTGTAGACCCGGCGGCCCTCGGGCACCAGGGCGATCCCGAGCCCGGTGATCGCGTGGGGGCGCATGCCCGCCAGGGAGCGGCCGTCGAAGCGGATTTCGCCGCGCGCAGGGGGGATGGCCCCGGTGACGGCGGCCAGAAACGAGGTTTTGCCGGCGCCGTTGCTGCCTAAGATGGCGACGCGCTCCCCCTTCTCGACCGCCAGGCAGATGTCCCAGAGTACTTGGGTTTCGCCCCGACACACATCCACATGCGACACTTCCAGCAACGCAGCCATATCATTCTCCCAAGTAGGCCTGGATCACCCGCTCGTCGGTGACCACCTCCTGCGGCGTCCCCGCCATCAGCACCCGGCCCTGGTCGAGCACGATGATCCGTTCGGCGGCCTGCATGACGGCGCCCATCACGTGCTCGATCCACAAGACCGTCAGGCCGAGTTCATCCCGGAGGCTGCGGATAAAGGCAACGGCCTGTTGGATCTCCTGGGTGTTGAGCCCGCCCATGACCTCGTCGAGCAGCAGGAGCTTGGGCTCCGTGGCCAGCGCCCGCGCCAGCTCCAGCCGTTTTTTCTGGATCACATTGAGGTGGCGGGCCTCGACGCCCTCCAACTCGGGGATCCCCACGAAATTGAGCTTTTCCCGGGCGAGGCGTTCGATCGCCGCACGCGGTTCGCCGGGCCGGCGGTTGATGGCGGCCACCATGACGTTCTCCAGGCAGCTCATGGCGCCGAAGGGCCGGCACACCTGGAAGGTGCGCGCCATCCCCATTCGGCAGACGGCGGTCGCCGGCAGCCCGGTGATATCGACGCCGTCGAACACGACCTGGCCCGAGGTGGGTTTGAAGGCGCCGGCCACGGTGTTGAAGAGTGTCGTCTTGCCGGCGCCGTTGGGCCCGATCAGGCCCACGATGCTGCCGGCATCGACCGCGAAGTCCACCTCGCTGAGCGCCTGGATCCCGCCGAAGGATTTGCTGATGTTGCGACCTTCCACTAATGCCATGGTCTCGGCTCCTAAGTCCTTGGAAGCATTCTGCGCCGCCTGTGCCGGCCGTTCGTCGGCAAGCGATTCCAGATTTATGGGAGCGGCTTCCAGCCGCGATCCGATCGTGGTCCCGCCGTGGCGGGACTCCCACAAAAAAATCCAACGTGCGTGAACGTGATCGCCGTATCCACGGTCCCATTCGCGGCGAAACCCTATCGAGGTTTCGGGTGAAGCGGCCGGCGGCGTCCCTTAGCGCGGCTTGGCCGGCCTCAGCCTGTGCCAGATCCCGATCAGCCCGTTCGGGGCGAAGCGCGCCATGACCAGCGCCACCAGTCCGTAGACCAGCACGTGATATTCGCCGTAGTCCCTGATTTTTTCAGCCAGGATGTTCAGCGTGAAAGCGCCGATGACCGGGCCGATGAAGGAGCCCATGCCGCCGATCACCGTCATGGCCAACACATAGAACTGCAGGTCCAGCGACGGGATCTCGGGGGTGATCAGCAGCAGGTAGTGGCCGTAGATGGCCCCGGCGAAGCCTGCCATGGCGCTCGCCACGGTGAACGCCAGCACGCGCATCTGCAGCACCTTGACGCCGACCGCAGCGGCGGCCGTCTCGTCGTTCTGGACTGCGCGGAAATTCATCCCCAGGTTGGAGTGGATCATGCGGTAGAGGATCACCAGGATCAGCGTGGCCGCGGCCAGCATGATGTAGTAGTAGTGCAGCTTCGAATATTCGCCCATCAGCCCCGGCACCTGCAGCCCCATGGTGCCGCGGGTGACATCGTACTCGTTGACGATGACGATGTGCAGGATCTGCGAAAAGGCCAACGTGGTGAGCGAGAGGTAGATCCCGCCCATTTTAAGGCACAGGGAGCCCAACCCTAAACCGAGGATCGCGGCCAAAACGGTACCGAGGCAGACTCCGACCCAGGGGTTGATGCCCGCCTTGGCCGCCAGGATGCCGGAGGTGTAGGCGCCGATCCCGGCCATGGCCGCATGACCGAAGGAGACTTGACCGGTGTAGCCGGCGAGCAGATTCCAGCTGGCGGCCATCATCACATAGAACAGGCTGGTGATCAGAACATGCTGCGGGTAGATGCCCAGCCCCAGCGGCAGCACGCACATGCCCGATAGAATGATCGCCGAAACCGCAGTCAGTTGTTTTCCGGTCATTATCTGTCCTTTATTGCTGAAATAAGATTCAGCGCCAGACCCGAGCCCGGCGCTGAATTTTAAACCCTACATCTTGGCGCGCCCGAACAGCCCGGCCGGCCGGATCAGCAGCACCAGGATCAGGATGATGAAGCCGAAGACGTTTTTGTACCCCGACGAGATGAAGGCCGCGCCCAGGTTTTCCACCAGGCCCAGCATCAGGCCGCCGACGACGCAGCCCCACATCGAGCCCATGCCTCCCAGGACGACAACCACGAAGGCGGTGAGGGCGATCGGCACGCCGGCGTTGGGGGTGACCGGAAAGACCGGGCTCAAAATCACCCCGGCCGCCGCCGCCAGGGCGCAGCCCAAGCCGAAGCTCAGCATGTTGAGCCGGGTGGTGTCGACCCCGTTCAGCTCCGCCATCTCCCGGTCCTGGCTGGCGGCGCGGGCGCCCGAACCAGGTCTTCTTGATCATCACGAAGACGGCGGCGATCACCGCCGCGCCGGCGGCCAGGGCCGCCAGGCGCTGGTTGCCGTAGAAAAAGAGGCCGAAGACCTCTGTGGCGCCCTTCACCCACAAGGGCGGCTTGCTGGGGTAGGGGCCGAAGATCAGCAGATAGGCGTTCTGCAGGACGATCGAGAGGATGAAGGTCAGTATCAGGGAATACATGTCGTTGCCGTAGGTCGGCCGGATGAGGGTGACCTCGATCAGGATCCCCAGCGCGAAGACCAGCGAGACGGAGAGCAGCATCGCCGCGGCGAAATTCAGGCCCAGGGCGGATGCAAACAGGTAGCTGAAGTAGCCGGCAAGAATGTAGAGCTCCCCGTGGGCGAAATTGATCACGTTCATGATGCCGACCACCAGGGACACGCCCAGGGCGGCCAAGGCGTAGATGACACCCATCACCAGGCCGTTCATGAGGGAAATCGCAAGCACGCTGAGCTCCTTAATTTTTGCGGCCCGGGGGGCCGCAAAAGAGAATCGATGAGGGTGCAATGAATCGCCGGTCCGGCCCGGCCGCACCCGTCGTCTCCGCATTGGGTTGTTTCGGGCAAAGGAAGCCGGGCGGGGAGATGTCGTCGTCCCTCGCCCGGCATGTTCTCACTGAGAACCTGCTTGTGGCAACCCTCCGCAGGAGGATCGTTGCACAGGAAGATTTTCAGCAGGTTGTTTAAAAACAAGACTCAAGATGTCAGGCTAGCCGCACGGCGATCGGTGGAGCGCAGCATATCCAAAATATGTGAGGGATCGCCGCCTGCGGCGCCGGTTTCCAGACATCCTGCTATCGTTTCAACTTGCCGGTAGCGGCCTCCGGCGGAAAGAGAACCACCTGTTTCCTGTCCTGCCATTGAATGACGAGCATGGGCGGCATCCACTGGTGGTACTCCGCCCCGCCCTTGGTCATTCCGAACTTGGCCGTGCCGCGGGTGGTCTTCAGGTTGGTCTTCTCGAGTGCATCCACCAGCTTTTCGGCATCGGTGGATTTGGCCCGGTTGATGGCATCGGCGGCGATCAAAATGCCGTCGAAGATGGAGCGCGACTTGTAGTCGGTGGGCGCCTTGCCGAAGGCCTTGTGGTAGGCCTCGCGGAAATAGACGGCCATGTCGGTCAGCTCCACCTTCTCGTGCATCGAGGAGACGAAGCATTCCAGGTTGCCGTAGTCGCCCACATTCTTCCAGAAGTCCGGCCACAGGCTGGGCGGGCCGGCGCCGTCGAGAATGACCGCCTTGGGGCTCACGCCGGTTTCGCCGGCCTGGGCCACGAAGTAGTGCAGGCCGACCCCGTAGATGTAGGCCAGCACCACATCCGGCTTGAAGGCCTTGATCTTCGAGAGTTCGACGTAGTGGTCCTGGCTGTTGCGCTCGGTGATCATCGATTCGAAGGGAATGCCGATCTTGGCGAGAGCGTTTTCCGTCAACTTGCCGATGCCGATGCCCCAATCGGTGTTTTCGGCGATGACATAGGCCCGCTTGAACTTCTCGGCCTGCACCCACTTGGCGATGCTTTCGTTGACCACACCGGAGTTGGAGGGGCCGGCGCGAAAGACGTAGCGGTAGTTTTTGGCGGTGATTTCATCCGCCCAGGCCTCCACGACCACGAAGGGGATTTTCAGCCGGTTGGCCACTTCGATCTGGGCCAGGGCGGAGGAGGAGTGGCTCTCCCCCAGTACCATCGCGACCTTGTCGCGGGTGACCAGCCGTTCGAAGCCCGATGCGGCCTTGTCCGGGGCGCCGGCGGTGTCCTCGAAGGCGACCTCAAGCTTCTTGCCCATCACGCCGCCCTTGGAGTTGACGTACTCCACGGCGAGCTTGATGCCTTCGTCAAACGCCGCGCCCGTGGCGGCGGCGGGGCCGGTGCGGGGGCCGACCACGCCCACCTTGATCGTCTCCTGGGCCCAGGCGCTGCCGCAGATCAGCAGCAGCGCAGCCGTCAGAGCAGCAACAGTACGTTTCGGTTTCATGCGCAGCCTCCTTCTCGATTTGGGGTGAGTCTGCAGACCGCTGGCGGCCAGCGGCCTGTCGTTTTTGATCGCAATTCCATGCGAAAACATAGCGGCGGTTATCGCCCAATTCGATGCGTATGTCAACGGGCGGGCCCTGCGGATTGACTCGGCCGGGGCTCTTGCCTATAGTCCGAATCCCTGCGGAACCCGCGCAGGGGATCAAAGGCGAAACAGCGAGGTGCTCCATGGAAAAACTCATCATCACCGCGGCGGTCACCGGGTCGCTGCCCACGAAGAAGAAAACCCCCTATGTGCCCATCACCCCCGCCGAGATTATTGAGGCCGGGGTGCGCTGCGAGCAGGCCGGGGCGGCCGTCATCCATGTGCACGCCCGCAACCCGGAGGATGAGTCGCCGGCGACCGAATTCAGGCTCTTCGAGGAGATCTACCGCGGTCTTAGGGAGCGCACGAAGCTCGTTGTCCAGATCTCGACCGGCGGCCGGGCGGGCATGGCCTACGAGCAGAGAAGCGAGCGGCTCACGCTCGCGCCGGAGATGGCCAGCCTCACCACCGGCTCGGTGAACTTCGCCGACTCGGTCTATGCCAACAGCCCGCAGCTGATCGAGCGGCTTGCCCGCGATATGAAAATCCACGGCATCAAGCCGGAGATGGAGATCTTCGACGTGAGCATGATCCGCAGCGCCGTGGAGCTCGCGGAGAGGGGGCTGGCGGAGCCGCCGCTGCACTTCGACTTCGTGATGGGGCTCAAAGGCGCCATCCCCGCCACGATCGAAAACCTGGTCCACCTCAAGAACAGCATCCCGCCGGGCGCCACCTGGACCGTGGCCGGCGTCGGAGCGGCCCAGCTGGTGATGAACACCCATGCGATCCTGATGGGCGGGCACGTGCGCATCGGCCTGGAGGACAACATCTATTACCGCAAGGGCGAGTTGGCGCCCAACGAGCGCTTCGTCGAGCGCATGGCGGGGCTTGCGGCCGAATTCGGCCGCGAGGTTGCGACGCCGGAGGAGGCGCGGCGGATCATGCACCTCAAACGATCGGGCTGATGGCGCTTTCAGCCGCCTTCCATGGGCGGGAAGAGGGTGACCTCGTCGCCGTCGGCGAGAAGGGCCGCGGCCTCCGCGCGGCGGCCGTTGACGAGCAGCACCGCTTGGACCGCCGGTGGAATTCGCAAGGCGGAAAGGAGGTCGGCGGCCGTGGCCCCGCCGGGCAGAGACACCTCGGCCGGCCTCTGGCCGGCGGGGGCGTAGTCGCGCAAATTGGCGAACAGGTTGACCGTGATCTTCATCGGGTCGGCGGCAATCCATCCGGGGTCAGCCGATTACAGCAGGCCCAACTCCTTCAGTTTGGCTTCGCAGGGACCCCCCCCCGCGCTCCAGCCCCGCAGCTCGTAGTAGGGGCCGAGCATCTCCTCCAGCCGGCAGACCATGCCCTTTGCCGGGCCGCTCGGCATGGGCTCGGATACGATGCGCGGCGGCAGGCGATCGTCGCCGCGGGTGAACCCGGCGGCCAGGAGAAAAAGCCGCTCGGCGTTGAAGATGCGCTCCCCGGCCCGCTCGACCTCCTCGGGCGTGTAGCCCGCGCCGGTGGCTGCGTTCAGGAGCTCGGTGATGCCGACCGGCTTCACCATCAGGTTCTGCTCGACCAGGTAGCGCACGCTGAAAAAGACGCACAGGCCGGCCGCGTCGATCACGCAGAAAAGGTCCTGCCACTTGGCCACCAGCGGCGGCTTGTCGGTCCAGGTGTGCGGGTCCACGCTGGTGGGCACCCCGAGCAGCTCGAAGTAGGCCGGGTCCCCGCGCATGTGGGAGCCGCCGATCGGAGAGGTGGCGTAGGCCAGGCCCATGCCCTGCTCCCCGCGCGGGTCGTAGCCGGCAAAATCCAGCCCCTTGGCGACCATGGCGAGCTCCGGCCGCCCATACCGAGTGGCGAGCCTCAGGCTGCCCTCGGCCAGGACATCCCCGAACCCCTCGCGCCGGGCGGTCAGGCGCACGAGCTCGACCAGCGCCTGCCCGTCGCCCCAGCGCAGCGGCATCCCGGTCTCGGACTCTTTCAGGAGGCCCTTTTCGTAGAGCTCCATCGCGCAGGCGATGGTGGAACCCATGCTGATCGTGTCCAGGCCGAGCTCGTTGCACTCGTAGTTCGCCTTGGTGAGGGCCGCGAGGTCGTCCACCCCGCAGTCCGACCCCAGCGCGTAGACGGTTTCATATTCCGGGCCCTCGCCCTCCCCGGCGAAGGGCCCGTCCGGGATTCGGGTCACGCGGCCGCAGGCGATAGGGCAGCTGAAGCAGGGTTTGGCGCGCAGGAGGTACTTGCGGGTGAGGGTCTCGCCGTAGATCGACTCCCAGCCCTCAAAGGTGCCCTGCTGGAAGTTGCGGGTGGGGAACACCCCGTGGGATTGGGTCCCGACCACGGTGATGGCCGTGCCGTGGGTTCTCAGGGGCGGCGGGTTGTCCTTGGTCTTGGCCTTGAACGCATCGCGGTAGCGGGCATTGGCGGCCTTGAAGCCCGCCGGGTCGGCGAGCGCCACCTCGCCCTCGCCGCGCACCACCACGGCCTTCAGGTTTTTGGCGCCCATGACGGCGCCCACCCCGGCGCGGCCGGCGGCGCGGTCGCGGTCGTTCATGATGGCGGCGAAGAGCACGCGGCGCTCCCCGGCCGGCCCGATTACGGCGGTCTTGGCCTTTTCGTCGGTCTCGCGCCGCAGGGCCTCGTCGGTCTGGTGCGTGGTTAGGCCCCAAAGATGGCCGGCCGGCCGCAACTCGGCCCTGCCGCGGTCTACCCAGAGATAGACCGGCCGCTCGGCGCGGCCCTCGAAGAGGATGGCGTCGATCCCGCTCTTTTTCAGCTCCGCGGGGAAGTTCCCGCCGGAGTTTGAGCAGGTGATGGCGCCGGTGAGGGGCGACTTGGTGGTCACGACGTAGCGGGCGCCCGTGGGCGCTGCGGTCCCGGTCAAAGGGCCGGCGGCCATGATGAGCGTGTTGAAGGGCCCGAGAGGGTCGCACCTCGGGTCAACCTCTTTTCTCAGGTAGTAGATGCCGAAGCCGCGCGCGCCGATGTAGCTGCGGGCCACGCGGGGGTCCAATTTCTCGGTTGCGATCGTGCCGCGGGTCAGGTCCACTCTCAGGATGGTGCCGCACCAGCCATGCATCGGAAAACCTCCTTGATATAAACGCCGGAAGAGTTTGGGGGCACCCGACCCATAACGCGAACGGAGCGCTTTTGTCAAAAGGCCGTTTTCAGGTAGAGCTTGAATTCGATGCCGTTTCAGTGTTTGATACGCTCTGAGAAGGCAGGTGCAAGCATGGGAGAGTGGATCCCTTTCGAGGAGGGGCGCTACCGCGCCGAGCGGGTGCTGCTGCTGGCCGGGGAGGAGCGGGCGGTCGCGGTCGAGGACGCCGTCATCGACGTGGCCGCAGGCCCCGCCGGGCGCCGGCGCCTGCAGGGCCGGGGGCGGGTGCAGAACGAGCTCGTGGTGCGCCTGCTCGATGAGTCCGAAGAGCTGGATGTTCTCCTGGACCTGGGCGGCGAGTTCAAATATCGAATGCGCCGCCCCGCGATTCAAGGCGGCAAGGTGTTTTCGCCGGGTGTCCAGTCTTTCATCGTCTTTGCGCCGCAAACGCCCTGGGAGCAGCTCTCCGAGGAAAAATTCAATTCTCTAACGAACCGGGTCCGTATCCTGGACGGGGCGCAGGAGTGAGAATGGCGGCCTTTGCGCGTTTGAACTCATCGGCCGTGATGAGGTCTTTTTCGACCAGCTGGGCCAACTGGGCCAGCTCCCGCATGCGCTGGGCTTCCGCTTCCTCGAGCAGCGGCGGGGGCCCGGCCGCCCGCGGCAGATCGGGGCCCGCATGGGGGCGGTTGAAGGTGATCGACGCCAGCCCGCCCAGCAAACGGATCTCCGTGGTCCCGCCGGCCATGATCGGCGCGCCGCGGAGCTCCTGCGCCATCTGCCGGCCCCCGGCTCTGATCCGGCGGTAGACCAGCGCGGCGAAAAGGCCGCCCGCTGCCAGGCCGCCCAACAGGATCCAGGCCCAGTAGCGCGCCAGCCCGCCGAAAAAAATGACCAGAAGCCCGATGAGGGCGATGACGACCACATGCAGGCCGATGATCAGGTGCGCCAGCAAAACGCCTTTGAGGAGCTCGGCGCCGGTGTTTGATTTTTCCGCGTTCATAAGTGCATTTTAACTCAAGTCGGCGGTTTTGTCACCGCCGGCCGCGAGGGACCGAAAAGGCATGCGTTATCCCGCATTCATCGAGACGGATTTGGAGTTTCCCGAGTTCTGCCGGGTGCGGATGCGCTTCCGGGCGGAGCAGATCAAGGATCTCCCCGCGGCGGTGAACCGCGAGATGGATTCCGTTTTGCCGGCCAGCGGCATCCGCGCCGGCGACCGGGTCGCCGTCGGTGTGGGCAGCCGCGGGATCGACCAGCTCGGGGTCATCGTCCGAGCGGTCTGCAAGCGGATCAAGGCGCTGGGGGCGCAGCCGCTGATCGTTCCCGCCATGGGCAGCCACGGCGGCGCCACGGCCGAGGGCCAGGCCGCCGTGCTGCAGCGGCTGGGCGTCACGGCGGAGAGCTGCGGTGCGCCGGTGGTCTCCTCCATGGAGGTGGAGCGGATCGGCACCGTGCTCGGCGAGGTACCGCTGTACTTTTCCCGCGATGCGCTCGCGGCCGACCACTGCCTGGTCATCAACCGCATCAAACCCCACACCAAGTTCATCGGGCCGGCCGAAAGCGGCATCCTCAAGATGCTCTGCATCGGCATGGGCAAGCACCAGGGGGCGGTCGCCTACCACACCTGGGCGATGAAGCACGGCTTTTTTCCGCTGCTGGAGGTGATGGGGCAGGCGATCGCCGCCGCCGCGAATTTCCGCTTCGGGCTGGCCGTGGTCGAAAATGCCTACGACAGAGTGCTGGCCGTCGCCGGGGTGCCGGCCGACCGGATTCTCGCCGAGGAGACGCGGCTGAACGCCTTGGCCAAGGCCAATATGCCGCGGCTGCCGTTCACCGACCTGGATGTGCTGGTGGTGGAGCGGATCGGCAAGGAGATCAGCGGCTCCGGCATGGACCCGAACGTCACCGGCCGGGCGTACGATCTGATGGAGAGCGATTTTTCGGCTAGGCTGAAGGCCAAGCGGGTGGTCATTCTCAACCTGTCGGCCAAGACCGGCGGCAACGCCATCGGCATGGGCAACGCCGACATCATCACCGAGAAGGTCTTCCAGGCGCTCGACTACGAGGCCACCCTCATGAATGCGCTGACGAGCCTCTCCCTGCACAAGGCCTTCATCCCGGTGCGCCTGCCCAACGACCAAAAGGCCATCCAGGCCGCTCTGACCACCATCGGGCCGACGCCGGCCTCCGCGTCGCGGGTCGTCGTCATCCGCGACACGCTGCACCTTGCCGAGTTCTGGGCCAGCCGGGCCTTGCGGGCGGATCTGGCGGGCGCGGCCGAGGCCGAGATCGTCGCGACTGGGCGCCTGCGCTTCGACGCCTCCGGGAACCTGATGCCGCTTTGGGACTGATTCCGGAGCGATCAGAACGACAAGAACTCCATCTGCTGGATGGCCTCGCGCTGACGGCGGGCGTTCAAAGGGAAGACCGGCTCGGGCGGCTCCTCACCCTCGATCTCCATCTCCAGATTGGCAAGCCTGGAGATGGGCAGGTAGTAGAAGGAGATCTTCAGCTTGCCCGACGTCTGGTAGTGCTTGAGCTTGATGCGGGTCTCCTCGGCCTTCCAGGAGTGCGTGGTCAGATCCCCCCGGCTCTCGCGGATGATGCGGGGGATCCCGTACTTGTGCTGCACATAGCTCCTGATCTGGCTGAAGGCGTCGATGCCCTCCATGTGCACGTAGACGGCGAAAAGCTTATCGTCGAAGTAGCCGTAGCGGCGGCGCTGCCCCAACGGGCGTCCAGAAAGCCTATGCCCAAGTCGTTGGCGCCAGCGGGTGCGGCGATAGACCAGAGGATCAGGGCGGCCAGAAGGGGCTTCGTCAAGGGTTTCATGGAGGCGCTCCTTTTCAGTAGCCTTTGTCGATGTCGATGGCGTTGAGCGGGGCCTGCCCCGCGCGGACCCGGCGAAAGTTTTCGATGATCTGGGGTGCCACGGCCGCCGGGTAGGTGTGGCTGGCGCTGTGGGGCGTGACGACGATGCGCGGGTGGTTCCAGAAAGGGTGCGATTCCGGCAGCGGCTCGGTGCGAAACACGTCCAGGCAGGCGCCCGCGAGGTGGCCGCTGTCGAGAGCCGCCAGCAGGTCCTCCTCGACCAGGTGGTCGCCGCGGGCTGCGTTGATGAGGTAGGCGTCGGCCGGCAGCCGCGAAAACACCCGCCGGTCGAGAATGCCTTGTGTGGCCGGAGTGAGCGGCAGCAGGCAGACCAGAATGTCGGTCCGGGAGAGAAACTCATCGAGCCGCTCCGCGCCGGCCAAACAGCTGACCCCGGCCACCTCTTTCGGGGTTCGACTCCAGCCGGCCACTGGAAAGCCCAGCAGGCGCAGCTTGGCGGCGGCATCCCGGCCGAGGGTCCCCAGGCCCATGATCCCCACGCGCACCTCAGGGGCGTGCAGGGGGCGCCGCGGCCGCCACACCCTTTGGGACTGGTCCTGCCGGAAGAGGTCGAAGCGCCGGGTGTGGTTCAGAACCGCCGCGATCACGTATTCGCTCATGGCGCGGGTCATCCCCTCGTCGACCAGGCGCGCGACCGGGACCCCGGGCGGCAGGCCGGGGTCCCTCAGGATATGGTCGACGCCGAAGCCCAGGGAGGCGATGCACTTCAGGTTCGGATAGTTGCGAAGCTCTCCCAGGGGATGTTTCCAGCACAAGACGAGCTCGATCTCCTCCCGCGGGCCGGTTTCGGGCCACACCCGCAAATCGACCTCCGGGCCCTGCATCCGCAGGTGTTTGATCCAGGAGCTCGCTTTCAGCCCAGGGGCCAGAAAGAGCATTGCCATTTGCGTTTCCCATCTGCAGCCGGCGGGGGCGCCGCCGCACGCCGCCGTGCCGCCTTGTCGTTTCGGTCTTGGAGCGGGTCGGTTGCCAGGACCCTACCACGAAAGCCGGGCGGAGCCAAAGGGTTGAAAGTCAAAAAAACAGCGTGTCCCCGTGCTTCCAGTCCACCAGCCGATCCTGCAGCCCTTCCTGCTGCATGGCGGCGCGGATGTGCCGGGGCGGGAAGTGAACCGGTTCGTCCCCCAGCTTGAAGGTGCCCCAGTGCACGATGGCCAGCCGCTTGGCCCCCAGCTCGCGGAAGGCTCTGACGGTCTCCTCCGGGCCGATGTGGCTCTGGGCCATGAACCAGCGCGGCTCGTAGGCACCCAGGTTGATGACGGCCAGGTCGATGTCGTATTCGCGGCCGATCTGCTCGAAGCCGTCGAAATAGGCCGTGTCGCCGGAAACATAGATCGTCGGGCCGGCGGCGGTGCGAATCAGATACGATCCCCACAGGGCCAGGTTGGGGCCCGCCACGGGGTTGCGCATGGTCCAGTGGTTGCAGGGCAGCAGAGTGATTTCGCGCCCCGAGCCGTGAAGGCTCTGGTACCAGTCCAACTCGGTGCGATGGTGCCGACCGATTTCTGCGAGCATCCGGCCATAGCCCAACGGGCTGAGCACATGGGTGCGTTGGGGCAGGGCTGATAGCGAGGGGACGTCGAGGTGATCGAAATGGCCGTGGGTCAGCAGCACCTGGTCGACGGATGGCATCGCGCTCACATCGAAGGTAAGCGGGCTGAAGTCCCGCATGAACCAGAAAATCTCCGCAAAGACGGGGTCGATCAGGAGACGGTGGCCGCCGTCGTTGACCATGAGGCCGGCGTGCTTGAGGTAGGTGAGGGAGAGACCCTTATCGGCTCGAAGCGGCTCCCAGTCGACGGAAACCGGAGTGATCGGCTGGTGGTCCAGCTCGTCGCGAAATCGGTTGCGGTGAAAGAGCTTCCAGGAGAGCACTTTCAACAGCCGGCCGCTGCGGTCGAAGCTGAACGGGTTGATGAAGCGGCCATCGCCGTGATGCTGCCTGAAGCGGGCAATGTCGCGCAGGTTGCGGCCGTCCAGGGGCCGGTAGTGCGGCCGCGACCCCGGCGCGTCGTCGGCGAGCGCCGCCGAAACCCCCGGCGGCAGGACGCTGGCCGCGATGGCGGCCTTGGCGATGTTCAGCAAAGTGTCGATGAATCGGCGTCGGTTCATGGAGGCAGAATAATCATTGATCGCGGCAAGCCAAGCAGGCGCCGCTCCCGGTCAAGGCGCCCCGTGAAGGCGGGTGTTCCCCGATCCGTCGTGATGAGGGTTGGCTGTCACGTGCAGAAAAACGAGGGCGCAGCGGAAAACACGATGGCCGTAGTCGCCTTGGGAGTGGATGTGCTGTGCATGCGTGGACGGCCTCGCAGAGTGCGCCTATATCAAGGCACGCGAATCCGGAGGAGCGAGGCGTGCTTTTCGCACGCTGCAGCGACGAGGGACGAAGCGTAACGCAGATATTGGACGATCTGCGAGGACGTCACCATTCGCTCGTGAGCTTCCGGGCCACCCGGCTCCAGTTGCTGTTCAGCTTGGCCACGGCATCGATCCCGGCCTCGATGTGGGTGTCCATGTATTTGGCGAAGATCTCCTCGGATACCCTCTTGTCCTTGATCCCCCTGCGCTGCAGCGGCATATCGGAGACGAGCATGATCGAGCCGATGGGCACCTCGTAGCGATAGGCGACCGTAAAGAGGGTGGCCAGCTCCATCTCGATCGCCAGAATCCTCCGGTGGCGCAGGTAGTCGACGAACTCCTCATCGAACTCCCACAGCCGGCGGTCGGTCGTGTAGACGATGCCGCAGTGCGGGGCGGTCCCCAGTTTGCGCACGGCGCCGATGCAGTAGAGATTGACCGAGGAGGCCGGGATCGCCGGAAACTCCGGCGGCATGTAGTGGCGGCTGGTGCCCTCGCCGCGGATGGCGGCCGAGGGCACCAAAAAATCCCCGCGCTTCAGGATGTCGTCGATGCCGCCGCACATGCCCAGCATCACAACCGACTTCAGGTTGTCGAGGTAGGCCAGGCAGTTGATCACCAGTGCGGCCTGCGGCGAACCGATGCCGAAATCGATCATGGAGCAGTTCAAGTCTTTGGCGTTGGCGATGCGGAAGTTGCCCTCGGCGAACTGGGCCTGGGTCTTCTCCTGGAAGCGCAGGATGTAGCGCTTGAAGTTGGTGATCAGGATGTGGTCGCAAAAATCCTCAAGCTTGCAGTTGGTGTAGCGTTCGAGGGTCTGACGCACGTATTCATGCTCTTTGATGGGCATGGGGCGCTCCCGTCCGAGGGGGTGCGATCGATCGCATCTTTGTCAGGGGTATTTGGCGGCCAGCCGCGCCAGCTCAGCCGAATACTGTTTCCGGTACACCAGTCCGGAGAAGCTGCGAATCTCCTTGGCGGCGAGGGCGATGGAGGGCCGGATGTCGATGCCGTTGGGGTTCATCTTCCGGTCGTTGGCCCGATCCAGGATCAGGATACTGTAATAGGTCGCAAGCAGCCGGACCTTGGGGTCGCGGCGCATCAGGTAGCTGCGGCCGCCCAGGGTGTTCAGAAAATAGCAGGCATATTCATACATGACCGGCAGCTCGGGCCGGCCTTTCAACTTGCCGGCCGGGCCGGTCGTCCACACGTAGAACAGGCGCATCACCGATTCGAGGATGTCGGCCTCGTTGCGCAGGACCTCCACTGCCAGCTGGGTCCGGTGCTTGCCGAGCACCCGGAAGAAATGGGAGACGTTTTTGAGGGTGGTGTAGAGCGACTCGGTTTCGCCCGATACCCGCGGCAGCCCTGCGGAGAGATCCCCGACCGCCGCCGTATACTGGGCATAGGCCCCCCCATCGAGCTGCAGCGCTTTTACGTAGTCCCGGCTGTCGAGGTAGGCGAAAAAGGCCGTTATCTGCCGCTCGATCTCCTCGACGCGCGGCGGCTGCTTTTCGGGCGTGTCCACCGGGATGGGCCCGAGGATGTCAACCGCCTTGCCCTCCTCGGCCGGCGTGTCGAGCTGCGCCGCGCGCAGCTCGGTCTCCAGGTCCGCGATCTTTTTTGAGAGCTCCTCCGAGCGTTTTTGCCACTCCTGGGTCTCCTGCTGCCGCGCGCTCTCCATCCGTTTGGCTTGCCAGTCCTGGAGGATGATCCAGAGGAAGACCCCGATGACGATCAAGACCAGGATGACCAAAAGCGGCTGGTAATTTCGCTCTTTTTTCATGACGCCACCTCCTTCAGCCGACTGAGGCGCTGCCGTTGGCAATCCCCACCACCCGCTCGCGCGGTCTCGCCCGAGGTTCGGTGTCCCGCGGGTGAAGCGAAGGCACCCGCTGTGCGCGCAGACAGGCCAAGTGGAGTATAGCAGGAATTGCTTCGGCTTCAAACCTTTTCCACGGGAGAGTGTTGACACGCTGGGTGCGCTTTCCTATTCTGTCGGCAATTACCGTCCACCGCCCCACAGCCGATGACGCCATGACCGATTGTGCCCCAACGCGCGCCGCTTCGCCGCGAATCTCGCTGATCGCCGCCATGGCGCAAAATCGCGTGATCGGGCGCGCCGGCGTCATCCCCTGGAAAGTGCCCGGGGAGCAGCTGTTTTTCAAGCGGATCACCCTCGGGCACACGGTGATCATGGGGCGCAAGACCTTCGATAGCATCGGCCGGCCGCTGCCCGGCCGGACCAACGTCGTGATCAGCCGCCGAACCGACATGCGGCCGGAGGGCTGCCTGACGGCCCGCAGCCTGCAGTCGGCCCTGGACATGTGCCCGGCGGGGGAGGAGGAAGCCTTCATCATCGGCGGCGGCCAGCTCTACCAGGTGGCGCTGCCCGTCGCCGACCGCATCTATCTCACCGTGATACCGGTTTCCGTTGACGGCGATGCCTTCTTTCCGGAGATTCCCGCGGCGGAGTTTGAGCTCAGCGCCTCGGAGCATGTGCCCGGCTCCCAGCCTTACGATATCTTCATTTACGATCGGGTTCACGGGCACCCCCGCCCCTGAGCGGGACGGCTCCGATGCGTGAGTGCGCCGAGGAGGTTGCAGCCGCTGTCCGCCAAAACGATGATCCTGCAACTGGTTGATGAAACATCCCGGTCCGGGAGCCTGCCGCGGGCCGCAGGCCAAGAGGAGAGGGGAAACACATGAGCGCACCGGCGACTTCCCATGGATGGAACCCGGATATGCCGCTGAGCCTTCAGGCAAAACTGAAGGAAGACCTGAAGGCGGCGATGCGGGACAAGAACGAGACCCTGCGCAACACCATCCGCCAGGTCATGGCGGAGTTTTTCCGACTCACCGTGCCGGTGACGCTCGAGGGCGGCAAACCGTCGACCCGGCCCAAAAAGCCCGAGGAGATCACCAACGACGACATCATCGGCATCATCCAGAGCCTTGTGAAATCCGAGCACATCGTGCTCGCAGCCCGCCAGGAGGCCTCTTCCGACTACCTGCGGATGTTGGAGGCCTACCTCCCGCGGCAGGCCACTCGGGATGAGGTCGTCGCCTGGGTTCGGGACAACGTCGATTTTTCGAAGTTCAAGAACCGGATGCAGGCCATGGGGGTCGTCATGAAACATTTCGGCAGGAGTGCCGACGGCAAGATGGTCAACCACATCCTGCAGGACTGGCAGTAGGTTCGTCGCGGCTGGACAAACAGCGCGCTTCCCGCTAAAGTGACCTCCATCCACCATCACTATCCGGATCGGAAGGTTAACCATGATCTACATCGGCAAGTTTCTCCACACCACCAACCAGCAGGAAAAAAGCGAGTCCGATCGCCGCCACGGCGAGTTCAACCTGATCGTGTCCGCAGCGGACAAGCTGGCTGCGATCGAAACATTCAAGCAGCGCATCACCGAGGCCCGCAGGACCACCAGCTTGCTGGAGGGGGATGCGACCGTCTACCTGCTTCACATTCTGGAGATGGAGGATGTTCCCGCGAACCGTCCCCGGATGTTCGACTACCAGTCCGTCGCCGGGGATCCCACCATGCCGGTGATCAGCTGCCAGGCGCCGGCCGGGGAAAACGACGGCTGCCGCATTTTGGACTGGCAGAACAACCGGCCCGGCGTGGACGGCCAAACCGCCCAACCTTTCATGAAGTTCAGCCGCTGATGCCGGCCCGTCGGGCGCCCGTCATCGGCCGGCGATTGCCGCTTCAGACCTGAGCACCTGCATGCCGGGCAACCCGCCGCCGCCAAACCGACATCAGCTGCAACGCCCGGGATTTCACCGAGGAAGGGACGCCAAGCGTTGTCTCCCTGAACGCCCTCGTGCATTGCAGCGGCTCGAACGCGGCCCTATTCTCCGAAACCACAAGCCATCGTGTGCTGAAACTCGGGGGCGGGCGGCTGACAATTCGGTCTGTCTGCCGCTTTAAACCTCGCTCCCGATAGCGCCAGCGTGGGGCCCGTCCGGAAACCCCTTCACCGTGACCGTTTTACCCCAAGGCATCGGACGGATCCTATCTCCCGCCCCCGTCGCAGGGGTAAAGATCCCAACCCAGGGCACCCCGCATGGTTCGCCGCTGCAACCCGGCGCGCCAACTCCACCCTTGACGAGGGGTGCCCGATCGGCTTTAGTGTGGGGCGGTTCACGTGCATGCGGCTGCGGCTCGATGGTTTCACCGAAAAGGGAAACCGCTGCCGGTCAGGGCTGTGAGCCCTGCCCCCTGCGGCCGAGCCGATCGCTGTCGCCTTTTTCCAGAATAGGAACATCATGCCGATGTGGCCCCCGCCGCCGTCCGCCTATCCCTATCTCATCACGGCCATCTGTTTCAGTATCCAAGCCCTCGGGGTGGGGACCTATATCGCCTTCGGCGTTTTCTTCAACCCGCTGATGGAGGAGTTCGGCTGGTCCAGGGCCGCCATCGCCGGGGCTTCATCGACGGCCTTTTTCAGCATGGGAATTTTCGGCGTGGCCATCGGCCGGTTGAACGACAGCTTCGGGCCGCGCCGGCTCATGTCGGCCGCGGCGCTGCTCTTGGGCGTGGGCTGCATTTTGACGGGCCGTCTCACCAGCCTCTGGGAGCTCTACCTCTATTACGGCATCATTTTCGGCATGGGGCTCAGCGCCATCGATGTCATCGCCTTGACCACCATCGCCCGCTGGTTCTCCCACCGCCGGGGCTTCATGACCGGCATCGTCAAGGTGGGAACCGGCGCCGGCCAGTTCGCCATCCCGCTGGCCGCCAGCGCGCTCATCCTGCTCTACGGGTGGCGTTGGACGATAGCGATCATCGGTGCGGTCGTTGCCCTCGTTCTGGTGCTCATGGCCCAATTGCTGCGGCGGGACCCGGATGCATTGGTCTTAAAAAACAAACCACCGGCAAACACCCGCGGCCTCGCCGCCCTGGCAGCAGGCTCCAGCCTGCCCTTGGCCCGGGTCTTCAGGACGCTTCAATTCTGGACCATCTGCCTGCTGAACTTTTTCCTCGTATCGTGTCTGATGGTCGTCCTGCTCCATATCGTCCCCCACGTGCGCGACTCCGGCATCCCCCCCGTTCTGGCCGCCGGCGTCCTCTCGACCATCGGCGGGGTGAGCATGCTGGGCCGCTTCGCCAGCGGGCTGGTCATCGATCGCCGAGGCAGCAAAACGGTGATGGGCATCTGTTTTCTTTTGCTGCTGGGCGATCTCGTGTGGTTGCAGTTCGCCGACCGGCTGTGGATGTTCTATCTCTTCGGCATCATTTACGGCCTGGCCCACGGCGGTTTTTTCACCGCCATCTCCCCCCTCGTGGCCGAGTGGTTCGGGATCCATTCCCACGGCACCCTCTTTGGGATCGTGGTTTGCTTCGGGACCCTCGGCGGCGCCCTCGGCCCTCTGCTCGCCGGCCGGCTGTTCGATCTGAGCGGCAGCTACCAATCCACTTTTTGGATATTGATCGGCCTGGCGCTCGTCGCCGGGGGGCTGCTGCTTTCGCTGCGGCCGGTGAAAGCGCGCTAGGCCGGTTCAGGCCGGCCGGTCATATGCTCCGCAGGTTTTGACCTAAGTCAATTAAGTGAAATTGAACTTCGGCTAAACCCAAGACGAATGCTCATCCTGCCGGGTCAATTTTCAGGATCAGATTCACTCCTCGCCTCGCACAGGCGCAAGCGATACGGATCAACCTCACTCCGGGGAGGTGTCCATGCCCGCCAAAGGCCTGCTCTCCAAATTGCGATTCCTGCGCCCCCGTGGCGACGCCTGCCGCGAAGAAACCGTATCCGACGGCTGGGCTGAAATGCGCTGCGGCCAGCGCGAGTGGGAGGAGTTCTACCGCCGCCGCTGGCAGTACGACAAGAAAGTCCGCTCCACCCACGGCGTCAACTGCACCGGCTCCTGCTCTTGGGACGTTTACGTCAAAAACGGGATCATCGTCTGGGAGACCCAGCGCACGGACTACCCGGCCTGCGGCCGTGGCTTTCCCAACCACGAACCGCGGGGCTGCCCCCGCGGGGCGACCTACTCCTGGTACACCTACAGCCCCGTGCGTCTCAAGCACCCTCTGATCCGATCCTGCCTGCTGGCGCTCTGGCACAGTGCACTCAAGGCCGAGGGCGATCCAGTGGCCGCCTGGAAGAGCATCGTCGCCGACGACGCCAAGCGCAGATCCTACCAGACCGAACGCGGCAAGGGCGGCTTCGTGCGGGTCTCCTGGGACGAGGCCGCCACCCTGGTGGCCGCCTCCCTCGTCCACACCATTCAGACCTATGGGGCCGACCGCATCTTCGGCTTCACACCGATTCCGGCCATGTCCATGGTCTGCTACGCCTCGGGGGCGCGCTTCCTCTCGCTGATCGGCGGGGTGTTGGCGAGCTTCTACGACTGGTATTGCGACCTGCCGCCGGCATCGCCCCAGGTGTGGGGCGAACAGACCGACGTTCCGGAGAGCGCGGACTGGTACGAATCCTCCTATATGATCGTCTGGGGCACCAACCTGCCCATGACGCGCACTCCGGATGCCCACTTCTTCACCGAGGCCCGCTACCGCGGCGCCAAGGTGGCGGCCGTGGCGCCGGACTATGCCGAATACGTCAAGTTCGCAGACACCTGGCTGCCCGCCCGGGCCGGCACCGATGCGGCGCTCGCCATGGCTATGAGCCATGTGATCCTGAAGGAGTTCTACATCGACCGGCAGAGCGCCTATTTCAACGCCTACGCCAAGACGTACACCGACCTGCCCTTTGCGGTGGTGCTGGAACAAAACGGGGCGGAATGGGTCTCGGGTCGATTTTTGAGAGCAGCTGACGTTAGCCGGGACATTCCCAACGCACAATGGAAGACGGTGGTTTTCGATTCCCTCTCTGGCGGTTTTGTCGTCCCCAACGGGAGCATCGGTTTCCGCTGGAGCGAGGAAGGGCGCTGGAACCTGAATCTGGCGGATGCGGCCACCGACGCCCCCATCGATCCGCTGCTGACCTTTGCCGGCGCACCCGAAGAGTGGGTCAGCGCCCGCTTCCCCGTCTTCGGTGCCGGCGAGCCCGCCACCCGCAGCGGGCAGGTACCGGTCAAGAGGATCGAGACGCCCTCCGGGTCCTTGACGGTCGCCACCGTGTTCGACCTGTTGGCGGCGCAGCTGGGAGTGCGGCGCAGTGAGTCCGGCCTGACGGCAGGCGACTATCCCGCAGGCTACGAAGACCCGCAGCCATACACCCCGGCCTGGCAGGAGGCCGTCACCGGAGTGCCGGCCGCCGATGCCATCCGTGTGGCGCGCGAATTCGCCGAAAATGCCGAAAAGACCCGCGGCAAGTCCATGATCTTTCTCGGGGCCGGGACCAACCACTGGTTCCACAGCGACATGATCTACCGCGCCGTTCTCAACCTCACCACCTTGTGCGGCTGCCAGGGAGTCAACGGCGGCGGCTGGGCCCACTACGTCGGCCAGGAAAAGGTCCGGCCCCAGGCGGCCTGGTCGCAGGTGGCCTTCGGCTTAGACTGGCGGCGGCCGGCACGCCAGCAAAATGGGACCTCGCTCTGGTACTTCGCCACCGACCAGTACCGCTACGACACCCTGGATGTAGCCAGCCTGCTCTCTCCGCTGGCCCGTGAGGCGATGCCGCGCCACCCGGCCGACTACAATGTCATCGCCGCGCGCCTCGGCTGGCTGCCTTCCTTCCCCCAGTTCAACCGCAACCCGGTCGAACTGGTGGCGGAGGCGGCCGCGGCCGGTGCGAAAACGGATGCGGAGATTATCGCCCACGTGGTCGAGCGCCTCCAGAAGGGCGATGTCCGCTTTGCGGTCGAGGACCCGGACGATCCGGCCAACTTCCCGCGGGTGCTTTTCCTGTGGCGGGCCAATTTGCTGGGAGCCAGCTCCAAAGGCCACGAGTATTTCCTCAAGCATCTGCTGGGCGTCGAGAGCGCGGTCATGAACACAGAGAGCGCCCGGCGCCCCTCCGAGGTCACTTGGCGCGAGAAGGCTCCGGAGGGCAAGCTCGATCTGCTGGTGACCCTCGAAATCCGGATGTCTACCAGCGCCATGTATGCCGACATCGCCCTGCCGGCTGCCGGATGGTACGAGATGCACGACATCAACACCACCGACATGCATCCCTTCATCCACCCCTTCAACCCCGCCATCGACCCGCCCTGGGAGGCCCGAACCAATTGGGACCAATTTAAGACCATCGCGGAGAAGTTCTCCGAACTGGCCGCTGTCCATCTCAAGGGAGAGCGGGACCTGGTAGCCTCCCCGCTGCTGCACGACAGCCCCGGGGAGATCGCTCAGGCCGACGTACGGGACTGGCGCAAGGGGGCGTGCGAGCCGGTGCCCGGCAAGACCATGCCCAATTTTTCACTGGTGCACCGCGACTATGCCAACGTCTTCCGCATGATGACGGCCCTCGGCCCGCTCGCGGCTGATCCGGGCATCGGTTCGAAGGGGATCATGTGGCCGGCCGCGGAGGAGGTCGCCGAACTCAAAGAACGCAACGGTAGCGTCGCCGCGCCTGGCGTGAGCCACGGGATGCCGTCGCTTGAGACCGGCAAGCAGGTGGCCGAGGCGATCCTGATGCTCGCACCGGAGACGAACGGGGCGGTCGCCATGAAGTCATGGGCCCCGCTGGAAAAGCGCACGGGACTCTCGCTGTCGCATCTGAGCGCCGCCCGCCGGGGTGAGCGCTACAGCTTCGAAGACCTCAGCGCCCAGCCCCGCAAGATCATCACCAGCCCGGTCTGGAGCGGAATCGAATCCGAGGAGCGCCGCTATTCGCCCTTCGTGATCAACATCGAGCAAAAGGTGCCGTTCCGGACCCTGACCGGCCGCGCCCACTTCTATATCGACCATCCCTGGATGCTCGCCTTCGGCGAGGGGCTGCCGCTCTTTCGCCCACCGGTGGAGATGGCCTCTTTGGGGGTGATCGGCGTCAAGCGCGACCCTCGCCGGGAGCTGGTCCTGAATTATCTCACGCCCCACTCCAAGTGGTCGATACACAGCACCTACTCGGACACCCTGGCCATGCTGACGCTCTTTCGCGGCGGAGAGGCGATTTGGATCAACAACGAGGATGCCGCTCTGCTGGAGGTGAAGGATTCGGAGTGGCTGGAGTGCTTCAACGTCAACGGGGTGGTGATGGCCAAGGCCGTGGTCAGCCACCGCATCCCGCGCGGCAAAGCCTTCATGTACCACGCGCAGGAGCGGCTCATCAACACGCCGGGCTCGCCCCTCTCCGGCAAGCGCGGCGGCACGCACAACAGCGTCACGCGCATCATGGTCAAGCCCACCCACATGATCGGCGGCTACGCGCAGCTGAGCTACGGGTTCAACTACTACGGACCGGTCGGCTCCCAGCGCGACGAGCTGATCGTGGTGCGCAAGGCGGGGGAGGTGCAGTGGCATGAAGATTAAAGCCCAGCTCGCGATGGTTTTGAACCTCGACAAGTGCATCGGCTGCCACACCTGCAGCATCCCGTGCAAGAACGTCTGGACCGAGCGCAAGGGCGCGGAGTACATGTGGTTCAACAACGTGGAGACCAAGCCCGGGATCGGCTTCCCGAAGAGATGGGAGGACCAGGAGGTCCACAAGGGCGGCTGGGAGTTGAAGGGCGGCCGGCTGGCCCTGAGAGCCGGCGGGAAGGCGCGCCGGCTGGCGGGGATCTTCCACAACCCCGACCTGCCGACGATCGATGCGTACTACGAGCCTTGGACCTACGACTACGAGAAACTGATCGACAGCCCCAAGAAGAACCACCAGCCCTCGCTGCGGCCGCGCTCGCAATTGAACGACGCCAGCATGGAGATCACCTGGGGTCCGAACTGGGAGGACGACCTCGCCGGGGTGACCGAGACCGGGAGCGGGGATGTCAACTTCCGCGGGCTGGAGTATGCCGCCTATTTGCAGTTCAAGCGGGTCTTCATGCTCTACCTGCCGCGGCTGTGCGAGCACTGCCTGAACCCGGCCTGCGTCGCCTCCTGCCCCTCCGGCGCCCTCTACAAGCGGGAGGAGGACGGGATCGTGCTCGTGGACCAGGAGCGCTGCCGCGGGTGGCGCTTCTGCGTTTCGGGCTGCCCCTACAAGAAAACCTATTTCAACTGGAAGACGGGCCGGGCCGAGAAGTGCATTTTCTGCTATCCGCGCACCGAGGCCGGGCTGCCGACGCTCTGCGCCCACAGCTGTGTGGGCCGCATCCGCTACATCGGCGTCCTGCTCTACGACGTCGACCGGATCCGGCAGGCGGCATCGGTTGCGGACCCCCACGCGCTCTACCCGGCCCAGCTCGACCTTCTGCTCGACCCGCACGATGCGAGGATCGCAGCCGAGGCCGGGCGCCAGGGCATTCCCGAGAATTGGTTGGCGGCCGCCCGCCGCTCGCCGGTCTACCGCCTGATCAAGGAGTGGCGGATCGCGCTGCCCCTGCACCCGGAGTTCCGCACCCTGCCGATGGTCTGGTACGTGCCGCCCTTGAGCCCGCTCAGCGCTGCCGTGGGCGCCCGGGAGCTGGAGGATGCGATCGATGCGCTGCGGATCCCGGTGGCCTATCTCGCCAACCTGCTCACCGCCGGCGATGAGGGGCCGGTGCGTCTGGCGCTCAAGCGGCTGGCGGCGCTGAGGGCCCACATGCGCGCCGGCCGGCTCAAGGAGGCCGTTGCCCCTGCCGTGCTGGAGTCGGTGGGGTTGGCTCCCGCAGCGGCTGAAGCGATGTATCGGCTTCTGGCCCTGGCCTACCACAGCGAGCGGTTTGTGCTGCCCACCAGCGGCCGCACGGACCAAGCCACCTCCCACATCCAACAGGGGAGCTGCGGGTATCCATGAAGCCGCAGGAGAAAGGCAAGATCCTCAAGCTGCTCTCCGTCTGCTTGAGCTACCCGGATGATGCGCTGGCAGCGGCTGCGCCGGAGATCGAGCAGGCGGCTGCCGGGCTGGGCGATCCCAACCTGCGAATGCAGCTCTCGGCCTTCGCGGCCGAGCTCGCAACCCGGCCCCTGCTCAGCCTGCAGGAGCATTACACGGCGGTGTTCGACATGCGCCCCCAGGCCAGCCTGAACCTCACCTACCACCTTCTGGGGGACCGCGAGGAGCGCGGCCGGGCCCTGGCCGGACTGCTCGCGCTTTATCAACGCAGCGGGTTCGAGCCGGCCGTCAACGAACTGCCCGATTACCTGCCCCTCATGCTCGAATTCCTGTCGATCGCACCGGAGGCGGCGACGGATTCCCAGATGTCACGGTGCCTGAGCGCGGTGCCGGTTCTCCTTGAGCACATCGCCGAGAGCCCATCGATCTACGCCGTGCCCCTCGAGATCTTGGGGCGGATGCTGCCGGATGCGGGCGATGCCGGCCCCTCGGGCGCATCGGATGGCTTGCCCGCAGCCTTGGAGGAGTGATCCATGAGCACGATCGATCTGGTAGCATTCGTGGCCTACCCCTACTTGTGCCTGACCATTTTTACGGTCGGCCACGCCTACCGCTACGTCACCGACCGCTATGCCTGGAATGCGCACTCGAGCGAGCTGATCGAGAAGAAGCACCTATTCATCGGTTCGTATCTGTTCCATTTCGGGGTCCTGGGCACCCTGGCCGGCCACGCCGTCGGGCTGCTGGTCCCGCAGAGCATCTACGACACGGTGGGGATCGACAGCGCCGCGCACACGGCTCTGGCCCACATCGCCGGCCGGGTGGTGGGGACCGCCGCGTTCACGGGCGCCCTGCTGCTCCTCGCACGGCGGCTCTGCGTGAAACGGGTCCGCTTGATGTCCACCGCCAGCGATTTCATCACCCTCGGCGGGTTGATCTTCGTGACCGGGGTGGGCACCTACGACGTCTTCCTCGGCGGCTTCAATGTGCTGGATTCGATCGCTCCGTGGATCCGGGGCATTCTGATCTTTCAGCCCGATCCCAACCTCATGGCGGCTGTGCCCCTGCGCTACAAGCTGCACATCCTGGCGGCGTTCACGCTTTTGGCTTATTCGCCCTTTTGCCGTCTGATCCACATCTGGAGCGTGCCGGTGTTTTATCTGTTCCGTCGGCAGCTCGTGTTCCGGCGACGGGTGGCGACATGACGGAAGACAAGCGTGTCTGCTATGCGGTCTCCAGCCCGCGCACAGCGCTGGCGTGGACGACACTTGCATTTTTTGCCGGGTTTTCGGGGGTTTCGGCATTCGGGCCGATCGTCCCCAAGCTCAAGCAGGCCATGGAGGCGGGGCCCCTGCTCATGGGAATTCTGGCCGCTTCGCCCGCGCTGACCGGATCGCTCCTGAGAATCCCCTTCGGTGCCATGGTTGACCGCATGGGCGGCAAGAAGCCGATCGTGATCCTGCTGCTGCTCGCGGCGGCAGGGGTCGCCGGGATGACGCTCATGTTCAGCATCGCGGGAACCCCCCGCGCGGTTCATTACCCCTTCTTCCTTGTTTGCGGCATTCTCTGCGGCTGCGGCATCGCGGTCTTCTCCGTCGGGGTGCCGGCGGTTTCGTACTGGTATCCCCAGCGCAAACAGGGAACCGCTCTCGCCGTTTATGGTGGACTGGGCAATCTGGCCCCCGGGATTTTCGCACTGCTCCTGCCGCTGCTGGTGGTGAACCTCGGATTCATCGCGTCCTACCTGCTATGGCTGGCGGCGCTCCTGGCGATGACGGGGCTCGTTTTCGTGCGCATGAAGGACGCTCCCTATTTCCAGTACAAGCAAATGGGCATGGCCATCGACCCGGAGGCGCTGCTGCTGGCCTGCGGCGAGGAGCTGATTCCGTCCGGCAAAGCCATGGACTCGATTCGCAAGGCGGGAGCGGACTGGCGCACCTGGGTGCTGACCTTCCTCTATTTTATATCGTTCGGGGGGTTTATCGCGCTCACGGTGTGGTTTCCGACCTTCTGGACCGAACGCTTCCAGATCGACCTGGTCAAGGCCGGGCTCTTCACCTCGGCCTTCTCCCTGGCGGCAAGCCTGCTGCGGGTGGTCGGCGGGATAGCGGCGGACCGGTTCGGAGGGCTCCTGGTCGCCCAACTCTCCTTGGCGGTGATTGCCGCCGGCGCGATGGTGATCGTTGCGGCCGAGGGCTCGCTCCGCCTTGCCTTTGCCGGCCAGATGGTGCTGGCGCTGGGGATGGGAGTCGGCAACGCGGCCGTCTTCAAGCTCGTGCCGCGCTTCACTCCCCAGGCGGTCGGCGGTGCGGCCGGCATCATCGGCGGCTTGGGGGCCTTCGGCGGGTTTGCTTTGCCGCCGGTCATGGGGCTCTTCGTGCGTCTGACGGGCGAGACGGGCTACGGCCAGGGGTTTTGGGTCTTCCTGGGGCTGGCCCTCGTCGGCCTGGCCCTGCTTGCAGCCTTGCAGCGCTGCACTCAGGCCCGGCTGCCATGAAGCGGATCGGACAACACGCGCATCGGCCCGCCGGCGCGCCAGGCGGCGACGTCTTCGCAGGCCTCGGCATAATAGGTCTTGAAATTCTCCCGGGTGACGTAGCCGACGTGGGGCGTCAGCACGGTGTTGCTCAGGAGCGTAAAGGGGTGCCCGGGCGGAAGCGGCTCGGTGGCGAAGACATCCAGGCCGGCGCCGGCGATGCGCTTTTCCCTTAACGCCGCGATCAGGGCCTCTTCCTCGACGATGGGGCCCCGCGACGTATTGATCAGATAGGCACCCGGCTTCATGCGGCCGACCTCCGGGGCGCCGACCAGGCCGCGGGTGCGCTCGCTCAGCACCAGATGGATCGTGAGGATGTCGGCCCGCGCAAAGAGGTCGTTTTTGTCGACCCGGAGGGCCCCGGCTTCGGCCGCCCGCTCGGCGGTCAGGTTCTGGCTCCAGGCGATGACCTCCATGCCGAAGGCCCGGCCCACTCTGGCGACCTGGGCCCCCAGTTTGCCTAATCCGAGCACGCCGAGCACCTGGCCGGCCAGCCCCGAGCCGACCGCTTCCGTCCAGCCCCCCGCGCGCACCGCGCGGTCGTGCCGGGGAATGTTGCGCACGGTTGCCAGGATCAACCCCCAGGCATGCTCGGCGGCCGCCGTCCTGGATGAAGCCGTCCCGCAGACGGTAATGCCTCTCGCCTTGCAGGCGGCCATGTCGATGGCGAGGTTGCGGCTGCCGGTGGTGACGATCAATTTCAGGCGCGGCAGCCGCTCGATCAAGCGGCCCGGGAAGGCCGTGCGCTCGCGCATGATCACCAGGACCTCATAAGGCCGCAGCCGACCGGCGAGGAGGTTCTCGTCTCTGACGGGATCGTGGTAGACATCGATCGCGACATCCGCGCCGAGGCTCCCCCAATCGGCCGACGCCATCGCCAGATTCTCGTAGTCGTCCAAAATCGCCAATCGCATCATGGTCTCCTGAAGGTCAATGGTATCCTGCCGCAGGGGTGCGCCTCAGTCGGCCAGCGGCGCTATCGACGCCTCTTGGTCGCAGGCGTGGACGTAGGCGGCCAGTTCGGCGCCGAAGGCGCTCGCCGTCCGGATGGTGTCGTATGGCGCTCGGAGCGTGTTCACATATTGAAGAATCAGGGCATCGCCGGATGAGAGCCCGCGGGGCAGGATGCCGGCGAAGAAGAACCCGAACGCTTCGAAGCGCTCGCAGAGAAGGGCGCTCTGCGGGTCCGAGAGATTGAGGACCAGGTGGATGACATCCCAGCGCTCGAGGCAAAGATCATGCAGCCTCCGGCGGACGGCAGCGACCGTGTCCTCTGCGAAGCAATCGATCCGGATGCGCGCGAAGTTCAAGGACCGGACCATACCGACCGTGTAGGATCCCGGTCCGTCGGCCGTCGAATGCTCCGGCGGGGCGAGGATGGCCGGGACCGATGCGGAATCCAGATGGGCGTAGATCGCCCGGATCATGGCGGCGTGCCGGGCCGGGGCGTACACCGCCGCGGCGTCGGGCGGTTTAAGATGCTTGAACTGTAGGAGCATGCTGCCCCTGCCGGTGGGGGGCCCGCCCAGCCTCTTGAAGTCCACGCCGGGGGGAACGAGCCCCACGAAAAGGGCGCAATCCTTCAGGCCGTGCTGCCGTGCGCTCTTTTGGGAAAAGACGTGCACGGCCACAGCCTCGGTGAAAACACCCTCCAGCCCGCGCGCCTGCGCCGCGCCGATCAGGTGCGCAGTCAGCTTGGAAAAACAGCCCTGAGCACGGTGGCTCGGCACGACCACCCCTTGGCCCAGTTCGGCGATCTTGGGATTGTCCTCCCAAAGGCTCAGGGCGCAGTGGCCGACGATCTCGTTTTGCTCCGTGACGGCAAGGGCCGAAAGGAGCTTCCCGCTGGCATTCAGGGCGATGATTTTCTCAGGATAATAGATGTAGTCGTGGGCATACGAGTAGCCGTAGGTTTTGTAAACGGTTTTCGATATTTCCATGGCGTCGGCGGCGGCAAAGGGCCGAATGATGCAATGGGCTTCCGCCCGGGGCAGAGGAGGTGCCGCCTCGGGCGCTTCCGGGGGATCGATCCGGCAGGCCGCTTCGTATTCGGCCAAGGCGGCGTCCCGGCGGTGCTTGACGAGAACGACCTCTTTGCCTTCCGGGCCCAGGTTGTTGAAATGGATTTCGTCGAAGTGGTCGCGCAGGTTCAGGACCGTCTGTGCGGGAGTGCATCCATCCAGCTCACGCGTTGCGTCGCAGCTGAAGGGCAGGCCCTTGTCGCGCAGAACGATTTTAAGCCCCGCGGGGATGCGCTCGCAGGCGATATCGAGCTCCGCGCGCTCCCCGGGCTCGAAGGAATAGGCGATGAGCGCGGGCAGGGCCGCTTGGAGCCCTTGACCGATCAGGTCCTGGGATTTCTCGTCGAAACCGGCCGAGCGGGCCACATCCGCGGCATACCGGGCGGCGATATCCGCATAGCGGACGTCGGCCGGGATGGTCAGGCGGGACACCTCGCACGGCGGCGCCGGCTCGCTCACGGCGCACCTCCTACTGGCCGCGGATCATCACCAGCAGCATTTTGAAGCGTTCCCTGGCCTGCAGGGCGTGAGGGACGTTGGCGGGCATGATCAGCATCTCCCCGGCGTTGACCGTGGCAGCCTTGCCCCCGATCGAGATCTCGGCCCTTCCGTCCAGGATGTAGACGACGGCGTCGAAGGGCGCCGTGTGCTCACTCAATCCCTGGCCCGCATCGAAGGCGAAGAGGGTGATGTTGCCGATCTCCTTCTTGAGCAGCATTTTGCTCACCACCGAGCCGGCCGCGTAGTCGACATGCGTTTCGAGCTTGAACGGGACTCCTTTTAGATTTCCTGCGTCATTGCTCATAGCTTCCTCCGGTTTTATTTGAGAGTCTCGAACGTATCCTTTCACCTGTCAAGGGTGCGGCGGGGGGCCTTCATCTTCGAGCCTCATTATGGAGTTGGCCCTTCCCAAATTGTCAGCCACTCTGGCTCATGCGAGCGGTGGCGGCGGCGGAGGCAGCTCCCCCCGCTCCAGGGCTTCCCGTGCGGCCTTGACCGGGATCCCCGCTTCGCAGGGCACGCCCACCTGGCACAGCCCGCACCCGTACCCCTCGAACCGGTAAGCCTTCTTTACATGCGCCCGGGAGCGCGCCAGGTGCTGCCGGCACTTCTCCTTGTCGTGGCCGGCCTTGGAAATGGCGTGGACCGGGCAGCGGTCGATGCATTTGCCGCAGGTCCCGTCGGCGAAGAAGAGGCAGTAGGCGCGGTGGTCGGCGTAGGGCCGGGGCGTTGGCGGAAGGGTCAGCTTGGCCACGACCGATCCGGCCCGCATGGCCTTGCCCCGGGCGGTGATGAGCCCGTCGCACAGGCCGAAGGTGCCCAGACCGGCCGCATGGGCGGCATGGCGCTCCGACCAGGTCGAGGCATAGGAGAAGCGCTGGGACTTGACGATGGCCCAATTGGGGGCGAGCATCGGCGCCACGGCCGCATGGCCGGCCCGCGTGAGGCGTTCGGCCACGTGCCGGCGCAAGGCGGCATTGAACTCCTCTCCGTAGACGCGGATCCGGGCCCACTCCTCGGCCGGAAATCTCTTGGCCCTGCGGTTGGCCCGGCGAACCGCCTCCCGCTGGGGCAGGACCCAGGAGACGACGGTCAGCTCTTCAGCGGCCGCCGGGGTCTTCGGGCAGTGCTGGCTGAAGACCTCCCACGGGGTCCAGTGAAAGGGTCCGACATACTCCTTGTACTGCTGCCACATCGGGTCCGCACCGGAGGCGAACCCGACCAAGGCATCGTCCCAGGCAGGCTCCTCCGCTGGGCGCTTCATCGTATTGAGGGGGGATGCTGCGATGAAGCCGCGGATCAAGGCGATGACCCATTCCCGAGAGATAGGGGGGGGCTTTCTCACGCGTACCTCCTGTCTGAAAACCGTAAGGAGTTGACAGTGACGCTTCCCTGGATCAGGGATCGTCGGGGCTGGACGCCGCCTCGAATCGAAAATCGCAAAATGGCGCACCCTGCATGATGGTCTGGGTGCGAGCCAGCCGGATGCGGGGGTTGAACCCCTGAACGAACGGTTCATCCCGGCTGCAGGAAAGGCAATAGCCCAATTCGAGAATCCCCAGGGTCCGGTACAGCTCGGCATAACCGCAACGGGTGACGTCGAACGCCAGGCTGCGCTCGGTTTCCTCTAAAAACGTCACCTGCATCGCATCCTCTTTCGACCACACCTCCCTCACCAGCCGCGCGAGGCCTTGCAGGGTGTTGTCAGCGCCCTGCTCCGCCATACGCCTGCCGGCGGCGAACGCATCCGTCCGAATCGCGGCGGCGGCCAGCTCCAATGCCTTGCTCCACCCGAGCGCATTTGCGAATTCTTTTATCAGGCAGGCGGCGATCGGCGCCTGCGCCGCGCGCAGGCTGAGGTGGTTGATTTCGAGAGGGGGCGGTTGCGGTGTGTTTCCCATAGCCTCAGCTCAAGCCGATCAGGCGGCCGCCCTGGAAGACGAATAAGGCCATCAGCCAGGCGACCGCCGTGCTGTAGCCGATGGAGAAGAGCATCCAGCGGGTCGAGCCGGTCTCGCGGCGGATGGCGGCGGTGGTGGCGAAGCAGGGCAAATAGAGCAGGACGAAGACCATCATCGCGAGGGCGGAGAGCGGGGTCATGCCCGCATCCATCAGCGCTTTTTCCAGGTCGCCATCCTCTTCGCCCTCCCCGGTGGCATAGAGCACGCCCAGGGTGCTGACGACGATCTCCTTGGCGACGAACCCGGAGAGCAGGGCCACCCCGCCGCGCCACTCGATTCCGAGCGGCTCGAAGACGGGAGCCATCAGGCGGCCGATGCGGCCGAGGAGGGAGTACTCGGTCTGCGCGGCTTTCTGCGCTCGGCGCTGCGCGGCCTCGAGGTCGGCCTGCCCGCCCGCATCCGATGTGCGCGCGGCGGCGGCCGGGGCGGCGTTGGGCCCCTTGCCGGCCTCGGAGCTCGCCGGGGGCCGAGGAAAGCTCGACAGGGCCCAGATCACCACCGAGCCGACGAGGATGACCTTGCCCATCTTGGTCAGGAAAATCTTGCTTCGGTCCCACATGTGGATGAGAAGGCTCTTGGCCATCGGCATGCGGTAGGGCGGCAGCTCCATGACGAAGGGCGCGTCGGCCCCCTTGAGCAGGGTGGAGCGGAAGAGGCGGCCGGTGATGATGGAGAGGACGATCCCCAGCAGATAGAGGCCGAAAATCACAGAGCCGGCCCGGGGTCCGAAAAACGCCCCGGCCAATACCACATATACCGGCAGTTTCGCCGAGCAGGACATGAAAGGCGTGATCAGGATGGTGAGGATGCGGTCCTTTTCGCTCTCCAGGGTGCGGGCGGCCATGATGGCCGGCACGTTGCACCCGAAGCCCATGAGCATCGGGATGAAGGATTTGCCGTGCAGCCCGATCAGGTGCATGATCTTGTCCATCAGGAAGGCCGAACGCGCCATGTAGCCGGTGTCCTCGAAGAGCGCGATGCAGAAGAAGAGGATCAAAATGTTGGGCAGAAAGACGATCACGCTGCCGACCCCGGCGATGATCCCGTTGACGACGAGGTCGCGCAGCAGCCCCTCGGGCAGCATCGCGCCGGCGGTTGCGGATATCCCCTCCACTCCGGCCTCGATCGCCTGCACCGGGTACTCGCCCAGGGTGAAGGTCAGCTGGAACATGGCCCAGATGAAAAAAATGAAGATCGGGAAGCCGAACAGGCGGTGGGTCAGGACCAAGTCGATGGTGCGCGAGACGTCCACCCGTTGCTGGGTGGAGGAGCTTTGGACCTCGCGCACGATCCCGGCGATGAACCCGTAGCGTTCGGCGGTCATGACGATCTGGGGCTCCTCGTCGAAGCGCTCCGCGAGATGACGGCGCAGGGCCTGGGCGGCCTGCAGGATTTCCATCCCGGCCTGGGGGGCGGCTGCCACCAGGCGCTCCGTGACGATCTTGTCCTCCTCCAGCAGCTTGATGGCCGTCCAGCGCCGGTCGTAGCCCGGCGGCCCCGCCGCTTTCAGCTCCATGAACCCCAGCAGCCGGGCGATCGACTCCTCGATGTCCTGGCTGTATTTCACCCGGCGCTGGCGCGGGGTGCCGCCGGGGGACCCGGCCAGCTCCACGGCGCGCCGCAGCAGCTCCTGCATGCCTTCGCCGCGGTTGCCGACCGTGAACACCACGGGAACGTCGAGCAGCTCGGACATCTTGCGGGCGTCGATTTTCGTCCCGCGCTGTTCGGCCACATCCGCCATGTTCAGGACGAAGAGCACCTTGCAGTCGAGCTCACGGATCTGGGTGGCGAGGTAGAGGCTGCGTTCGAGATTGGAGGCGTCGATGATGTCGAGAACCACATCCGGGCGTTCGTCCAGCAGATAATTGCGGGCGACCACCTCTTCGATGGAAAACGGCGTCAGGCTGTAGGTGCCGGGCAGATCCACGATGGTGAGGTCTATTCCGTTGAAGGAGACGCGCCCTTCCTTTTTCTCCACCGTGACCCCCGGCCAGTTGCCGACCTTTTGACGGGTGCCGGTCAGGTTGTTGAAAACGGTGGTCTTCCCGGAGTTCGGGTTGCCGGCGAGGGCGATGGTGAGGCGCTTGGCGGACATGATCACGAGGCCGATCCCACGTTGTCGACGTCGATGTTGGCCGCCTCCTCCACTCTCAGCGAGACATGGTAGCCTTTGACGATCAGCTCCATGGGGTCCTTGAGGGGGGCGTATTTTTCGACGTAGACCTCGGTTCCGCGCAGGATTCCCATCTCGAGGATCCTGCGGCGCAGCAGGCTGCTGCCTCCGACGCGTGCAATCGTGGCGCTTTGGCCCTGTTTCAGTTCACTGAGCCGCATCGGGCGGGTCTCCATTGGCCAGTGTGAGGTTTTTCGATGTCATGCAGGGGTCAGGCCGGGCCGCGGGGTGGTGCCGCCAGAGCGCTGCGCAGGCGCCGGGAGAACTCCTCCGGGACCGGGTGATCGGCGCCGGTGCGGCAGAGGGCTACCGTCCGGCGCAGCGTCTGGAGGCACGCCAGGCAGGCCACGCAGCCGGCAACGTGGGCTTCGATCTCACGTCGCTCGGCCGGCGCCAGTTCGTCGTCGATGTACTCGGAGAGCTTCTCGAAGAGCTCCAGGCAGTGGGGGTGGGATGAGGCGTCACAAGCCATGGTCGAAATATCCTTTCAGTTTCTCCCTGAGAAAAAGCCGTGCGCGGTGAAGCCTGACCTTCACGTTGGCATCGGAAATAGTGAGAATCCGGGCGGCTTCCTCCGTGCTGAACCCCTCCATGTCCCGCAGCACCACCACCAGGCGGTAGGCCTCCGGCAGGGAGTGGATGGCATGCTGGAGGGTTTGGGCCAACTCCTCGTTCAGCAGTTTTTCGAGGGGCATCTGCACCCACTTCGGCACCGAGTCGGCCGCAACCGCCGCCGCCTCGGGTTCCAACGTTTCGAGGCTCTCCTGCCGTTCGGGGGCGAACTTCGATTTGCGCCGCTGCTTCAGGCACGTGCTGGCCGCAACCCGGTAGAGCCAGTTTTTGAACTTGGTTTCGTACCGGAAGTCCTTGAGGTAGCGCAGCACATTCAAGAAGGTCTCTTGAACCAGGTCCTCCGCATCGGCGGGGTTGCCGCACATGCGGCGGCCGAAGGTGTAAAGCCGTTGTTCGTAGCGCCGCACCAACTCCGGGAAGAGATCCTCTCGGCCGGAGTTGATGGCTTGAATCAGTTCGGTGTCGCTATCGTGGATCGCGGGGCGATTCGGGGGGTGAGACTCCGCCATCTTTCCTTGTCACCTGACAAGAGTTCCGCAGTCAGGTCGATATTCCCATCTTGGGCAGCAGGTAGGCTTGAAGAAAAACCCATACGCCCACCACCGCCACGAGAATTAGAATTTCGTGCATTCCCATTTACCTCCGCTGCTTATATTGAAACCAGGCCCGGATGTCCACTCTTTTTGAACCTGCAGGCGTCAGGCATATTGATCCCCGCAGCCTCAATCGGTTACAGCCGGCCACCCTCAGCGGACCTCGGAGCGGTAGAGCCGCAAACTGTTGGAGACGACCGAGACGCTGCTGAAGGCCATGGCCAGGGCTGCCAGGATCGGGTGCAGGTCGCGCAGCATGGCCGGAAGAGCGTCGATCGGGTGCAGAACACCGGCGGCGACCGGGATCAACAGGACGTTGTAGCCGAAGGCCCAGAAGAGGTTTTCACGGATCGTGCGCAGGGTGGCCCGGCTGAGCCGGACGGCGCGGGCAACGCCGCTCAGGCTGCCGCTGGAGAGAATGACGCCGGCGGTCTCGATGGCGACGTCGGTCCCGGTCCCGATGGCCATGCCCACATCCGCCTGGGCCAGTGCCGGGGCGTCGTTGATGCCATCGCCCACCATGGCCACGGCTGCGCCCCGGTTTTGGAGCTGCTTGACCCGGGAAGACTTCTCCTCCGGCCGCACCTCGGCCCAAACCTCCTCGATGCCGACCTGGTCGGCGATGCTCCGGGCGGTGGCGGCATTGTCGCCGGTGAGCATCGCTGCGTGGAGGCCGAGTTCCTGAATCTGCTTGATGGCGGCGGCCGAATCGGGCTTCAGGGTGTCCGCGATGGCGACCAGCCCCTCCGGACGGCCGTTCCGGGCGACCACCACCACCGTGTGGCCCTGCGCCTGGAGCTCTTCGATCCGCGCCTGCCCAGGCCCCACGTCCACCCCGAGTTCGGTGGTGATCCATGCCGGCTTGCCAACGGCCACGCGCGCCCCGCCGACGCGGGCCTCAACCCCGTTGCCCCCGGAGGCCCTGAATCCCTCAGGCTCGGCGATCGCCAGGTTCAGCGACTCGGCGTGCCGGACGATGGCGTTGCCGAGGGGGTGTTCCGAGCCTTTTTCGGCCGCTGCCGCGGCGAGGAGCAGCTCGGTTTCGCCCAGGGCGGATGAGAGGAAGGGCTGCACCGCGACCACCTTCGGCCGGCCGGCGGTGATCGTGCCGGTCTTGTCGAACACGACGGCGGTCAGGGCGCTCGTCCGTTCCAGGACCTCGCTGTTTTTAAAGAGGATGCCATGCTCCGCCCCCTTGCCGATGCCGGCCATGATGGCGGTGGGGGTGGCCAGGCCCAGGGCACAGGGGCAGGCGATGACGAGCACGGCCACCAGGCGCATCATCGCGGCGGTGAATTCCCCGCCGAGGATCCACCACAGCAGGAAAACGAGCAGGGCGAGCGCGATGATGGCCGGCACGAAGACGGCCGCCACCCGGTCCGCCAGCGCCTGAATCGGCGCCTTGCTGCCCTGGGCCGCCTGGACCATGCGAATGATGTGGGCCAGCACCGTGGCCTTGCCCACCGCCCGGGCCTGGACCTTGAGCAGTCCATGGCGGTTGATGCTGCCCCCGACCACGAGGTCCCCCGGACGCTTGTCCACCGGAAGCGGCTCGCCGCTCAGCATGGACTCGTCCACTGCGGATTCCCCCGCGGCGACGACCCCGTCCACCGGCAGGCTGCCGCCGGGCCGCACGAGCACGATATCCCCCACGGCGACCTGGGAGAGCGGAACCTCGCTCTCCAGTCCGTCTCTTATGACAACGGCGGTTTTGGGCCTGAGGCCGATGAGCTTGCGGATCGCGCCGCCGGTGCGGGATTTGGTGCGTGACTCGAGCATTTTGCCGAGTTTGATGAGGGTGATGATGACCGCCGAGGTCTCAAAATAGACATGGTGGCCCAGTGCCGGCTGCAGCAGGACAGCGACCGAGTAGGCATAGGCCACCGACGAGCCCATGGCCACGAGTACGTCCATGTTGGCGCTGCGGTTGCGCAGGCTGTTGATGCCGCCGGTATAGTAGTCGAAGCCCGTGTAGAACTGAACCGGTGTCGCCAGGGCGAAAAAGAGCCAGTTCACCCAGGGGGCGTGGCTCCAGGGGCCGGTCAGGCCGAAGTCCCGGCCCATGCTGAGAACAAAAAGGGGCAGCGCGCAGGCGAGGCCGGTCATGAACTTGCGGGTCTGATCGGCGACCTCCCGGCGGCGCGCGGCCGCCTCCGCATCCTCGGCCTCCGCCGTGTCGCCGATGGGGCCGGCGTTGAAACCGGCCGCTCGGACGGCTGCAACGAGGTCGGCGGTCTCGACCCCGTTCGGCAGGTATTCCACGGTGGCGCTTTCGGATGCAACGTTCACCGCCGCCTGCACGACGCCGGGGAGCTTGCGGGAAAAGGTGCGTTCGATCGTGGCCGCACAGTTGGCGCAGCTCATTCCGGTGATCGCCAGCTCCACCCGCACGGTCGGCACGGCATAACCGCTCTTTCTGATTTTGGCGACGATATCGTTCAGCGTGAGGGCTTTCGGGTCGAATGCCACCGCCGCCTGCTCTCCGGCAAAGTTGACATTCACCGCGGAGACGCCGGGCAGTCTCTTGACGGCGCGTTCGATCGCGGCCGCGCAATTGGCGCAGGTCATGCCGTGCACGGGGATGTTTAACGTTTGGGTCGGCATACAACGAGAGAGCAACGCGCAACGCGTCATGCGCCGCGGGCGATGAAAGCGGCGCAGAGCGGTTCCGGTTTAAAATCACGCGCAACACGCAAGAGGCACCCCGCAGGGTCCAGAGGCGAGGAGTGGTGGGTGTGCCTTCCCGTGACTCGTTACCCGGCACCGGCCTTTCTTCGGGTGACCACGTGCCAGGGGTTCAGGAGCTCCTCCTTGTTGTAGATCAGAGGGGCTCCGGTGTCGTGGCGGACCATCGTGGCGCCGGCCGCCTCGACGATCACCTGCCCCGCGGCGGTGTCCCACTCCATGGTCGGCCCCAGCCGGGGGTAGATATCGGCCCGGCCCTCGGCCACGAGGCAGTACTTGATGGAGCTGCCGGCCGAGACGAAGCTGACCGCGCCCAGCTCCCGCCGCTTTTGCTCGACAAACGCGTGCAGCTCCTCGGTCGCATGCGAGCGGCTGCCGACGATGACGAAGGGCGCATGCGTGCTGCAATCGTCCGGGAGACTCGTGGAGCGGGAATTCAGGCGGTGGATCTCCCCGGCGGGGTCGCCCGGCGATGGGCCGGCGGCAAGCTCCGCCAACGCCCCGGTTTCGACCAGCCGAAACGCCCCGTCTTCTATCCGCCCGTAATACAGGACGCGTTTGACCGGGACATATACGACCCCCAGGGTCGGGCGCTGGTTCTCGACCAGGGCGATGTTGACCGTGAACTCCCCCAGACGCTTGACAAACTCCTTGGTCCCGTCGAGAGGATCCACGACCCAAAGCCGCTGCCAGCTCCGGCGTTCGGAGTAGGGAATGCGTTTGCCCTCTTCGCTGAGAATCGGGATTCCGGTCGCCGTGAGGTGCCCGACGATGATCTCATGCGACCGCGTGTCCGCCGCAGTGAGGGGCGAGCGGTCCTCCTTGTAGTCCACCGCATGGTCGGATTGGTAGACGTCGAGGGTGGCGCGCCCGGCGCGAATGGAAGCTCGGATTGCCGTCAGCAGCAACGCGTCGCGATCCATGGTCAGGCCGCCGGATAGTCGATCTCGCTCAGCACGGCCCGGATCCTCTCCTCCGTGGCCGGGGCCTCCCATTCCACCTCGATGGTTTTGCCTGCGGGGCTGCCCTCGACCTTGCGGATGCCGGGAATCTCGGCCAGTTCGTTTCGGATCGCCATGACGCAATGGCCGCATGAAATCTTCGGGATCGAAAATGTTTTTCGGGTCATGTGAACGTCATCCTGTTCGGCGGTTGAGTTTGCAGCTTTTCTCAAATGAAGTTAGTGCCGCCGGGGGCCGTGTCAAACCGCGGGCGGGCAGAAACGGCGGATAATCTCTGTTAAATCCGCATCCGCGAAGATGTGGGAAAATCGCTTCCCGCCGTTGCAGCGCTCCTTGTAGATGCGCAGGCACGCCCGTGCGACCTCAACCACCTGGTCTTCGCTCAGGATGCACGGCAGCTCCCGCGCCAGCGCCGGACGCCGGCCGAGGCGCCCGCCCAGTTGCACGCGATACCCGCGGCGGCCTACGGCGAGCGTGCCGCCCGGGCAGGCAGCGACGCATGCGCCGCAGTTCAAACAGCGTGCGTCGTCGATCCGGGGCCCCCGCGGTTAGGATCTATTTCAATGGCATGTTCGCCGCAGGCGCCGACGCAGGCCTCGCACAGCGAGCACGGCGTCTCCGCAATGACCGGCGTGCAGGCGCCGATGATGCCCACGTCTTTGATCTGGGGCTGAGAGCAGGCGTTGGGGCAGTCCGCCACGGTGACCCGGAACTCGTGATGGAACTTGAGCTCCCCCGCGACGCGGCTGCGCAGAAAACCGAGCAGGTCCTCCTCCTTCAAAATGGTTTCGAGGCGTTTTGCCAAGTCGCCGCTGGAAACCGCCCGATGCGGGCACCCGCTCGGGCCGAAGCAGGTGTCGAGCTGGAAGCCCTTGACCTCGGAGTGCATCCCGGCAAGGTAGCGGGCCTTGGTGTCATCCACATCGGCAAGACCGACCCTTGCCCTGCCCGCATCCCGTGCCTCTTTTTCGACCCGGGCGCGCACCCGCTTGCGGACGAAGAAGGGGACCCGCTTCAAGGCGGCCTCGGCGTCGACGGTCCATTCCATGTGTCACACGTTCACGGCCACTTTAGACGACAGCCTGACAGACGCGGCGCGGGCCAGCTGGCTCACCGCCACCCGGGTCAGCTGGCCCGAACCATAGAAGTCGAGGCACTCCATGTCCTCATGCAGCCGCGTGAGCAGAGGGATCGATTCGGCGTCGCCGAGCGCGCCGGCGGCCCAGGCGGCCACGCCTCTGCGCTGGGGGTCCGCAGCGGTCAAAAACGGGTTCACGCGGCCGGCGCAGTCGCCCATGACGGCCGGCCGGGCGTACGCGAGGCGTCCCAACCCCCAGAGCACTCCCGGCTGAATCGCGGAAAATTCGAGGTAGTTGCCCTGCGGCCAGAGGTAGGAGGCTAGAATGCAGCCGAACTCATCGGCCAACAGCGCGCTGCGGGCCATGCTCTCCCCCATGGCCTCAGGGCAGCCCCACCCGATCCCGCCGGACTCCTCGTTCAGGTTCCACATGAACCGGCGCATGACCACGCGGGCGGACTCGGGCTCGCGCTCGGCCAGAGCGCCCACCACCGCGCCCATGGCGGTCACGGCCCGCCAGCGCAGCAGCGCGCTCCGGTCGCAGAAGAGGGAAAAAAGAGGGCTTACCGCCCGGCGGGCCGGAAGCTCCAGGATCCGCTCTAAGGCGTTGCTGAAATTTTCCGAGCGCAGCAGCGCCGCAATCATGGTTTTCAGTTCGCGCCCGGATGTCCTGAGGGTCGCCATGGGATGGATTGCAGTCAGTCCTCTTCCCAGAAGATGCAATCCGCCGGGCAGTTCTTGATGGCGTCGTCGACCTCGGCTTCGGGATAGGCCGACAGGTCAGCCACCGCCACATACCCGGCGTCGGTCATGCGGAATACGGAAGGGCAGGCTTCCATGCAGACCTCGCAGCGGATGCAATCGCTTAGTTCGACGACCGGTCGTTTCATGCGCTTCCCGTTTCGGAGCGAAAGCCGCTGGAACTAGGCCGGCGAATCGGCCTTGACCGCCAGCCCGATCTGCCGGCCGAATTCCCGGCAGGACTCCACCTGCTGCTTCTCGGGCACGAACTGGATCTTAAGCCCCGGCTGGATAAGGGGGATGCCCATCTGCGTCAGTTCGGCTTCGAGCAGCTTCACGGCCTCCCCGCTCCAGCCGTAGGAGCCGAAGGCGGCGCCGATTTTGTTTTTGGGTTTGAGGCCTTTCATGTAGCAGAGGAAATCGGCCAGACTGGGGTAGAGCCCGTTGTTCAAGGTGGGCGATCCGACCACGACCGCCCGGGCATCGAACAGCTCGGTCATCAGCTCGCTGCGGTGCCAGCCCCGCAGGCTGAGCGGCATGGACTTGACCCCCTCGCCCAGAATCCCGGCGTGAATGGCCTCGGCCATCTTCTGGGTGCTCTTCCACATGGTGTCGTAGATGACGACCGCCTTCTTCTCCGGCTCCTGCCGGCACCAGCGCTGGTAGGCGGCGATGATTTTTCCCGGGTCCTTGCGCCAGATCACCCCGTGGTCAGGGCAGATCATGCGAATGTCGAGTTTGAGCCCCAACACCTGCTGGATCAGTTTTTCGATCAACGGGGTGTAGAGCAGCAGAATGTTGGCGAAGTATTTCTTGGCGTGCGCCATGATGCGCTCGCCGACCTCATCGTCGAACTTTTCCGGTCCGGCGTAGTGCTGGCCGAACCCGTCGCTGGAGAAGAGGATCCCGTCCTCCTTCAAAAAACTGAACATGCTGTCGGGCCAGTGCACCATGCGGGTTTCCAAGAAAACCAACGTACGCTTGCCCAGCTTCAGCTCCTCGCCGCTGCCGACCGGGCGGTAGTTCCATTTTTGAGAAAAATGACGCGGCAGGTTTTTATGGCCCATTTTCGAGCAGATCAGCGGCGTCTCTTCTCCCACCCGGTGCATGACCCGCGCGAGGCTGCCGGTGTGGTCCGGTTCGGTGTGGTTGCTGACGACAAAATCTATTTTTCGCGGGTCGACGACGGCGGCGATGTTGTCGAGCAGCTGGTCGGCGAACTCCTTTTTGACGGAGTCGATCAGGGCGATTTTTTCGTCCACGACCAGAAACGCGTTGTAGGTGGTTCCCAGGTCGGTCGAGTAGCCGTGAAAATCACGGATGTTCCAATCGGTCACGCCGACGTCGTAAACACCGGGGGCAATCTGCACTGGGGCCATACGTCACCTCGCTTTGAATTTTCGACTCTCCACCTTAATCACTCCGCCGGAAATCGCAACTAGCATCTCCAATGCAAATGCCCTTGTCCTTCCGCCGGGTTGTCGGGCGGAAAGCCAGGGGCATTTGCGATTCGGTTGCGGGTCGTTGCGTTTTTTCCGATCAGGCCTCTTTCGCGAAATCCGCCTTCGAGGCGCCGCACACCGGGCACTCCCAGCTGTCCGGGACTTTTTCGAAGGGGGTGCCGGGTTTGACGCCGTTGTCCGGATCGCCTTGGGCCGGGTCGTAAATGTAGCCGCACACCTGACACACATACCTGTCCATGCGTTGATCCTCCTTGTGATGGGAAATAGGGTTGATGAAACGGGTTGACGCGTAGCGCGAAATTAAATACCGCTGAATCCCGCCTCGCCGGGATGACCGCTGTCAGGCCGACTGCTCGTCCTTGACCGATCCCGGGCCGGCCAGCGGCTTGAACATTCGTTTGCCGGCGCCGCACACCGGGCAGCACCACTCCTCCCCCAGGTCCTTGAACTGGGTCCCCTTGGGCACCTTGCCGCGGCGGTCGCCGCGGTCGGGGTCATACAAGCAGCCGCAGTTGACGGTTTGGCACTGATACATCTCTTCGGGTTTTCCCATGGCCGCGCCTCCGAAGGAAATTTTCTATCACGCCGCGATGGCGCTGATCAACTCTTTGACACGCAGCTCGATCTCATCGCGCACCCGGCGCATGACCTCGGGCGGTTGCCCGGCCGGGTCCGGCAGCTCCCAGTCCCGGCGATCGGCCCCGGGGACCACGGGGCAGCGGTCGCCGCAGCCCATGGTGATGATCGTATGCGGCGCTCCCTGGGCCATGGCGGCGTCGATGCCCTGGGGTTTGCGGAACCCCACGTCGATGCCGATTTCGGCCATGGCCTTCGCCATGTCGGGGTTGATCTCCCCGGCGGGCTCGCTGCCGCCGGTGGCGACATCGAGCCGGCTGCCGGCCAGGTGCTGAGCGAAGGCCCCCGCCATCTGGCTGCGGCAGGCGTTCTGGCGGCACAAAAAAAGCACCCGCCGCCGGGGGGTGTAGTGGGCCATGAGCGCCGCCACCGCCTGCTCCACCTCCTCGCGGACGCTGGGGTGGTCGGCCATGTCCTTCGGGCCTTCGATCCCCCGGTAGAGCAGGCTGCCCTCGAAGCGGGCGTCGATGGCGTCGAAAAAGTACTTGGTGGTGAGGTGCAGCCCTTCGAAAAGGGTTTTGCCGCGCGTGGCGGCGACGCTCAGCAGAAAGCCGCGGCGCGTCGATTTGAGCGGGTCGCTGAGCTTCAGTCGGTACTTGCGCGCCCAAAAGGTCTGGCAGCGGTCCACCAGCGCTTTGAGCTGGGAGGTCATGTTGTAGAAAAAGATCGGTGTCGCTAGCACCACGACCTCGGCCTGCCGCAGCAGCCCGTAGATTTCGGCCGCCATGTCGTCATCGATCGGGCAGGTGCCTTTCCGCTCGCAGACCACGTACTCCTTGCAGGGCAGAATGTTGCGCTCGGCCACCTGGATCATCCGCGTGGATGCCCCTCTCTGCTCCGCCGCCTGCAGAAAGGTGGTGAGTAGGTAGTTCGTGTTGCCCTTTTTGCGGGGGCTGCCTTGCAGGCCGAGGATCAACATGGGGCGCGCCTTTTCATCCCTTGACATGGCAGGTGGTGCAGGTGGTCGGTCCGCCCTTTTCGCCGGCCTGCCGCTTTTCCTTGTGGCACTTGGTGCACAGGCTGTTCATGACCTCTTTCTTGGCGAGCTTCCCTTCGGCTTTGAGCGCCTCGATCGCCCCCGGCACCTGGGGGAACTTGACGTGGCACAGGTTGCAGTCCGCAAGCGCCAGCTGGTGCTGCAGGTGGGGAAAGGGGACCTTGCCGCTGGCGCCGCCCTCGAGTTGCATGTCGGCTGCCCCGGGGTTCTGCGGCGGAGCCGCCAGAGCGGCAAGGCATCCGGCCGCCAGAAGCGCCAGCGATGCCAGCACCCGCCCTTTGACTGTTCGCATCATTGCTTGATTCCCCGGCCTGCTGCTCGCTGTCGCGGCGTCGGCGGCATCGTCTTCGCCCCGATTGAGGCGATCAGCGCGGCGAGAGGCTCTTGCCCTCCCCGGATAGCTGGCATTGCGTGAAGTCGATCGGCTTGCCGCACTTGCCGCATTTGTGCGGGCGGTCGAACTCGTCGGAAAAGATCTCCTTCTCGGCGCCGCACGCGGGGCAGTTGCAGGAGAAGGATTTCAAGCTTTTAAAGTTGGCATAACCGGGGCAGTGCTGCGGGGTGGTCTTCTCGATAGCCATCGTTGCCTCCCAAGGTTGAGTAATGGTTTGTCAGAGCTCAGGCTCCCAGCTTTTTGGCGAGCTGTCGCCCGTATTCCTGAGCCATCTGGACGCCGCCCCCGAGCGCGCTTGACTTGAGTCTGAGGCAGTCGCCGACCATGTCCATTTTCAGCACATGCGTCATGGTTTGAAAGATCCGGTCGTTGGCCTCCCCGCTCCACCCGAAGGCGCCGAAGGCGCCGCCGGGCTTTTTCTCCAGCCCGGCTTTTTCCGTCAGGAACAAAAACGTCTTCATCGCCTGGAGCATGTCGCCGTGGTAGGTAGGGGAGCCGAAGGCGTAGCCGTCGTAGCCGGCGAGAGCCGATTCGTTCTGGATGGTCTTCACGTTGACGACATCGGCCTGGTGCCCGGCGAATCTCACCCCCTCGGCAATCAGATCCGCAATCTGCTGAGTCTCTCCGGTACGGGTGGCATAGGCGATGAGAACTTTGCCCATGGGTGAACCTCCATTCGTCGCCCGCGGCGCGCTCTTACGGTTTGGGCCTGCCGATGCGGGGATCGACCCCTTGGGCGGCGCAGTCGGGCGTGTAGCAGGTGTTGTCCAGAAATTCGCATTTTTGCTTGCACGACGGGCACTGGTCCGGATGCGAATCCGCGTCGAACATGTACCCGCAATTGGAGCATTTCCAACTTGGCATGGTGTCACCTCCAGCGCCGAGGTCCAGATGCCCTGCCTCGGCGATATTCTGAATTCACTGCGGCACGCCGGCGGAAACGGCTGCCGCCGGCCCCGGTGCGCGATGCCACTCCCGGGGCCATGCGGGCATGCGCGCGAGGGCTACGCCTTCCACAGGCCATGCAGGTTGCAGTACTCCCGGGCGGTGACCTGGTCGCCCTTGACGCAGAAAACGGCCTCCGGCGCCTGACCCGGTTTGAGAAACTGCCGGTAGAGCTTGCCGTCGACGATGAGCTCGACCCACTCGATCCAGTGTTTTTCCTCCATCGGGTGGGCGACGCTGCCGACCTTCACCTTGAATCCGTCGGCGGTCTTTTCGACGACCGGAACATGCTTCTCCTTGGCGGCGTCCACCGTGTTCTCCTTGAAACGCTTCATCGGTTGTCCGCAGCACACCAGCTCCCCCGCGCCGCCGTGGAGCACCTCTACGATGTTGCCGCACAGCTCACATTTGTAGACTTCAAGTCGTTCTGCCATTGCAGGTCTCCTTTCGCAGGTGTTCAGTGAAGTGGATGTTACCAGTTCTCCCCCAAAAGCTCGAAGTGGGCCTGCGGGTGAACGCAGGCCGGGCACAACTCGGGCGCGCTCAGCCCCGTGTGCAGGTAGCCGCAGTTGCGGCAGCGCCAGGTGACCTGCGTGTCGCGCTTGAACACGCGACCGGCCGCGATGTTGGCGGCCAGGTCAAGGAAGCGCTTTTCATGCTGCTTTTCGGCGATCGATATGGCACGGAAGGCGGCGGCGACATCCTTGAATCCCTCTTCCGCGGCGATTTGGGCGAAGCCGGGGTACATGCTCGTGTGCTCGTGGTGCTCGCCGGCCGCTGCGGCCTTGAGGTTTTCAATCGTCGTTGCGATCACCCCTGCGGGGAAGGCGCAGGCGATCTCGACCTCGCCGCCCTCCAGGAACTTGAAAAAGCGTTTTCCATGCTCCTTTTCCTGGTCGGCTGTTTCGGTGAAGATGTCCGCAATCTGAACAAAGCCCTCCTTGCGGGCCTGGCCGGCAGCATAGGTGTAGCGGTTGCGGGCTTGGGATTCGCCTGCAAAAGAGGTCAATAGGTTCTTTTCGGTGCGGGTTCCTTTCAACTTCGACATCAATCATCCTCCATCTGAGTTTTTTAGGGTTTTCGTGAATTCTTGCGTCTCTTCATCCGACCACCATCCTTTGCGGATGTGGTTGTGCTTTTCATTCTCGGCGAGTTTTTTCAGCTTGAAGGCGGAATCCCGCAGCACGCCGAATAGAATGCCGCAGCCGTTGTCTTCGCGGTCGCTGTCGCCCTGGTCTGCCAAGGCGATCATCTCTTCGACCAACTGCAAAGTTTTGACGATGTGCAGGCTGCAGGGCCTCACGGCAGCTCTCCGGGCGCCAGTGTCGCTGAGCGGTTGCGGCGCACGCAACGCTTCTACGCAAATGGCGTGCCACCAGAGGCCGGAACGCCGCTTTTTCGAAATCTCTTTTTTTCTATAGGGTTAAAATGCGTATCGGGCGCAGCGGCAAGGATCCGCGGCCGGCATGTCCCGCGCGCTCCCGAGACAGGCAGGGTTGCGCCGGTCTGCGGTGTGCAGGCGCTGCGCGAACAAACCAGCCATATCACAGCACATAGCGGATTGCAATCCGGTCTCACGGCGCATCTTGAAACAGATCTGTCTCAAAACACAGTGGATGGGCTCGTAAAAGGTCCCTGACGCCGACGATTTTGTAAACAGCCCAAGATCCAGGCGCGCGCCTTCTGTGTCGCGCCGCGGTTTCCGCCGCGGCGGGACGGCCGCGCGACTCGGGGTGAAGCGCAACGCCGATAGGGGGGCTTTTTTGCAGTCGTCACAGTCCAGCAGCTGGTAAACGACATCCGGCGGGCATTCGGAAAACTCGGTCCCGGCCGACGGATGCGGTCCGGGCCGCAGGTGATCGCGCCTCAGGCAGATGGCACCGGGCGCCGCTCCAGGATTTTCCCGCGCACCGAGACGACGACTTCCTCCATGGGGATCTTGGCCCCGGAGAGCTCCATGCCTTTGCGGACGATCATCGGCAGCGCCGCGCAGCAGGGAACCTCCATCACCGCCGTTGTGATGCTGCGGATGCCGGAGAGCTTGCAGACCTGGGCGAACTTCTCGACATAGGCCTGGACGTTGTCGAACTTCGGGCAGCCCATCATGACGCGCTTGCCTTTGAGCAGATCGCGGTGAAGGCCGGGGAAGGCCACCGCGACGCAGTCCGCCAGGACCAGAAGATCCGCCCCTTGCAGAAAAGGGGCCGTCGGCGGCACCAGCATGATCTGAATCGGCCAGTGGCTCAGGCCGGTCTGCACCGGACCGCCGGCCGGCTGCGGCTCTTCGGCGCCGGCGGCCGGGCCGCCGAAGCTTTGAACCATCCGCGCCGAAGGGCAGCCGCCGCCCGCCATCGGCAGCACCGCGGGGTGGGCGGCCGTGGATCGCTTTTGCTTCGCGCCCAGCATCTGCTCGACGGCATGCTCGTCGAACTCGTCGGCCTCGCGTTCCACGATGGTCAAGGCCCCGGTCGGGCACTCCCCCAGACAGGCGCCCAAACCGTCGCAGTACAGGTCGGCGATCACGCGCGCCTTGCCGTCGATGATTTCCAGCGCGCCCTCGGCGCAGGCCGGCACGCAGTTGCCGCAGCCGTTGCAGAGCTCCTCGTCGATCTTTATGATCTTGCGAATCACTTTCATGGCGTCACCTCGATGAATCCAGAAGTTCCCGCGCCGCGCTGCGCCCGGCGGCGGTCGAAAACGATTGCTCCATGCGCGCGGAGAGCCGGCCAACGCCCGGCGCCGCGGAGGCCGACTCCTGCTGCAGGGCCTCCAGGCGGACGGCATCCGCCACGACCCGGAAATTGAGGCTCTCCTCGGGTCGGGGGGCGTCCCGGCGGGAAATGATGTCGCAGACCTCGGCGATCAGCTCCTCCCGGGCGCCCAGTTTTCCCAGGATCGTCCGTGCCGGGGATAGGTCCGGGGCGTCGGTCGGCGCGGCGGCCGGCCGGCCGAGATCGTGCAGGTAGGCGGCGGACAGGATCACCGCCATATTGCCCTGCTCGGCTTTGCCGATGCGCTCCGCGTAGCGGGCCACCCGTCCCGCGCGGCCGATGCGTGTGAAATCGGTTTTGAGCCAGCGTTTCATTTCAACCGCCACCCGGTCCTTCAGCAGCGCTTCCTTCTGGGCGGCCAGCCCCTCGGGCAGGGTGCCCAGGCACTGCTCGGCATAGGGGCAGTAGGCTGCGCAGCCGAAGTCCATCTGCGGGTTGACGAACCGGTGTCCGCAGGCCCCGCACTTTCGCGCCGTGTCGTCCTTGAAAAACTCGACCGGCCGGCCGCACTGGGGGCATTCGGTCTCAAAAATCGCCCCCGGTTTCCAATATTGCATGTCCTGGCCGGGGCATTTCATCTTTCGCTCCTCTCTGAATCAAGTGTACCGGGCCCCAGTGCCGGGGCCCGGGTCGGCGGTCCGCGCCCGAAGCTACTTCTGCAAGATGGCCTTGAGATCCTCGTCCGGGGTCTTTATGGGCGCGATGTTGAACTTCTCCACCAGCACGTTGAGCACGTTGGGCGTGAGGAAGGCCGGCAGGCTCGGCCCCAGGCGGATGTTCTTGATGCCCAG
>JALOOU010000088.1 GCA_025454255.1 Desulfobacterales bacterium
GCCAGATCTTCCCCCCGTACATCGTCACCCCGCGCGGGGTCCTGCCCAGCGTGAATCCCACCGGCTTGGTGAACATGGGGTCGTCGATGATGTAGCCCAGGAGCTCCTCGCGCACGCTGGGGTGCGAGATGCTGGCGATGGCGACCGCCTTCTCGCCGACCGTCAGCTCGCGCAGGTCCGCGATGCCCCACTCGGTCACGATCACGATTCCGTCGTAGGAGCAGGCCGTCAGGTTGATGCCCGGCGGGCTGTGCTTGCTGATCTTGGACTGGCCCTTGTCCGTGACGCTCTGGATGGCGATGATCGGGGCCCCGTAGCCGCGGTCGTTCAGGGCGCGCACGAAGTCGGGCTGCCCGCCGACCCCGCCGTAGTAGCGCCGCAGCTCGATGTAGTCCGCCCAGACGTTGCCGAACAGGTCCACCCCCACGGCCGTGTTGATCGAGATGAAGGGGGCGTTCTTGCGCACGGTCTCAACGGAGTTGGTGTAGGCGGAGGGCCGCATCTGGACCCCGGTGCGCATGTGCACGAAGTCGTAGAGCTCGCGCGAGCCCATGACCAGGCTGGTGGTGCTGTAGCCCAGGTTGGCCTTCTTGCGGCGGTTGGTGATGATGCCAGCCTTCTGCAGGATCATCAGCCCGTCCCCGTAGAGCTCGGTCTGTACGCCGAGGTCCCGGTAGGCGGCCTGCTTGATGGTCCCGATGACGGCGTCGGGGATCTTGCCGATCCCGACCTGGATGGTCGCCCCGTCCTCGATGAACCGGGAGGTGATCAGCTCGCCGATCCGGCGCTCCTGGGCCGAGAGCTGCTCGAAGTCGGGCGGGTGCAGCTCGTAGACCGGTTTGGCCCCCTCTTCGATGATGTAATCGATGGAGCGCGAGTCGACGACGCTCTGGCCCTCGGTGAAGGGCATGCTGGGGTCGAGCTCGGCCACCACCACCCGGGCGTGGTCGATGGCGGTGTGCAGGGCCTCCACGGAGAGGCCCAGGCTGAACTCGCCGGTGAAGGGGTTGCGGCTCACCTTGAAAACGGCCACATCGGGCTCGAAGCGCCGCCCCCTGCCGACCAGGCTGTCCAGGTTGGCCAGGGTGCAGGGCAGGTAGAAGGCCCGGCCGTCGTTGGCCGCCTCGCGCACATCGGCACCGGAAAAGATGGAGAAGACCAGGACCCGGTCCTGCAGCCCCTTTTCCACGTAGGGCACGGGGCCCTGCAGGAGCAGGTGGACCATTTTCAGGAAAGGCAGCCGGGGGCTGCGCGCCTTGACCGCGGCCGTGATCGCTTCGAGCGAAGCGGTGGGCGTGGCCGCATTGGAGCCGATGTAGCAGGTGATCTCCGATTTGTGCTGGAAGTGGCTGGCGATGATCTCGGGCAGTTGGGAAAGGGCGATGGTCTTGGGGTCCGGGCTCATGGGGCCTCCACGTGAGTCAGTCGAGCCGCGAAGGATCGGCTCCAATCAGAAATATCCCGCAAGCGAAAAGGGCGGGAGCTGTTCATTTCGCCGCCGGTGATGCCTATGTCTACCCGTAGCATTTTTTAGGGTATCTTTGGAACCCCATTTTGCAGCGAGCCGTTTCGAAATAGCGCCGGGCCTTGTTTTCGTCGCATGCGCCTGCAGCGCGGCTGCAAGCCGCTCCCACTAAAGACGACCTTTCTTGGCGGCGCAGCGGCGCGGCGGACACCGGCCCGCTATTGTGGAATCGGCCGGGAGTAGATATCTTTGCGCAAAATTCGGCACGGGGGAGATCTGCGGGTCGCGGCGATCCGATCCCGGGGCTGCCGACCAACCGAGGAGCAACCGAGGAGCGCATGCGATACCCGGCCATACGCCTGATAGTCGTTGTTTCCCTCTCGCTGGTGCTCGCCTGGCCGGCAGGGGGCCAGGCCATGCGCTGCGGCTCGCGGCTGATCTCGGAGGGCGACCCGCGCGACAAGGTGCTCAACGAGTGCGGGCCGCCGACCAGCGTCGAGGAGTGGGAGGAGGAGCGCTACGACTGGTTCGACCGCTTCCCGCCGTCCAGCCGCTACCGGGAATTCGAGCGCTACGGCAACGCCTACCGCGTGAAGATCCACGTCCGGGTGGAGGTCTGGACCTACAACCGCGGGCCCAGCCGCTTCATGGAACAGGTTCGCCTGGAGAACGGCGTCGTCCGCCGGATTTTCAGCGGCGGCTATGGTTATTGAGCAGCCGAAGCGCCAATCCGACTATGTACTAAAGGCCACACCCATAAGAACTATTTTTCCGATTTCCCGCTATGTTTTTTCCACCCGACCCGCCGGCCAATCCTCATGAGTTCCCTATCTATATGAAAACATTTGTTTAAAAGCTTTTTTCAAATTTGGCACATAATATGCTTTTACTTTGCTAAGGCTTTTGGTTCTTTCTCCGCATTTTGCGGGTCGATTTCCACCTGGAAGCCACCGCAGAGCGCCGGCAAACCTCAGCGGAGCAAAGCCGAATCGTAGGGCGGAGTGACCGCAACACCAACCTCTAACAGAAAGGCGGCGGGCATGAAAACGAAATTGTCAAGGGCGATGTTGTCAGTCTTATTGCTGCTGCTCCCGGCAGCGGCGCTGGCCGACTCGATCTCACCGTCGAGCTACAGCGCGACGTTGGCTGTTGGGGAGAGCGCCACGGTCAACAAAACCGTTACGGTTTCCGCCGGCACCCCCACTTCAGCCAAGGTGGACGTGTTTTTTCTGGCGGACACGACCGGCAGCATGGGAGGGGTAATTAGTGCCGTAAAGACCAATGCAGCTGCCATTTTAAGTGCAACTGCAGGATTGGGTGATGTGGCGTTCGGCGTCGGCGAGTACAAGGACCTTGGCGACACGTACGCTTACCGACTGAACACCGCGATCACCACGAGTGCCGCCTCGGCGCAAGCGGGGTTGAACCTGTGGGCGGCCTCTGGAGGCGGCGATACACCCGAAGCCAATCTGTATGCCCTGCAACGGGTGGCGGAAGATGCGGGAACCGGCTGGCGCGCCGGCTCGACGCGGATTATGGTGTGGTTTGGCGATGCGATCGGCCATGACCCAAGGCTCGGGTCTACCGAAGCATCGGCCACGAGTGCGCTTCAGGCGAAAGGAATCATTGTACAAGCCATCAACTCGGGCAATTTGGATGGAACGGGCCAAGCGACCCGAATCAGCGCCGCCACCGGTGGCCAGCTGTTCGCTTTGGCCGGTAGCGGGACCGGGGTTGCCGATGTGATCAAAGATGCGATCGAGGCCTCCTTCGCCTCCTACTCCAACGTCAGCCTGGATGTCAGCGAAGTGCCGGCCGGGGTCGGCGTCTCCGTGAATCCCGTAGACTACAGCGGAGCCTTCTCGCGCGAGACGGAGAGAAGCTTCTCGTTCGACGTGACCTTCACCGGGGTCACCCCCGGCGACTACAGCTTCAACATCTACGCCCTGGTGGACAAGGGCCGGGTGGCCACCGAGAGCGACCGGATTCGCGTGGGCGAGGGCGAGGTGGCCGTGCCCGAGCCCTCCACCCTGCTGCTCTTCGGCCTCGGCCTGCTGGGCCTGACCGGGATTCGGCGCAAGTTCAAGATCTGATCGAATCCTCGAACCTCAAACACTGAAGGCGGAAAGGGCGACCTTTCCGCCTTTTTTTATCGTCCCTGCGGCGGTTGAAATCGGCGCTCGCTTCGGGTATGATTCACAGCAGCGCGAAGGTGGAGAAGCAGGGCTTTCCAACCAGGGAGGTCGGTTCGCATGTGCGCACGCCACAGAGTGTCGGGAATGCTCGTCGGTCTATCGGCCTTCGTCGCCGTCAGCTTTTTGGGCGCACCGCAGGCGTCCGCCATCCCCATCAAGGGCTTCGAGATGGGCGACGTGGCCCAGCCCCGTAAAAACCTTCTGCTCGGCGAAGCCCTGGAGCTGGTCAACAAGGGCCAGTTCGACGAGGGGATCCGCAAAGCGCGCGAGGCGCTGAAGTCCGACCCCACGCTCGCGCCGGCCTACGAGGTCATCGGCGCCGCGCAGGTCATGAAGGGCGATGTCGATGCGGGCCTCTCCTCGCTCAAGAAAGCAGTGGAGCTCGACCCCAAACAGAGCTCGGCCCACACCAAGATCGGCGACGTCTACATGGCCCGGCAGCAGGATGCCGAGGCGAAAAAACAGTTCCTCAAGGCGGTCGAGCTGAACCCGGCGGACAACCGCGCCCACCAGCGCCTGGGCATCCTCTACGACCGCGAGAAGAGGGTCGACCTCGCCATCACGCACTACGAAAAGGGCATTGCCGGCACCGCGCCCGACTACGTGGGAATCAAGGTCGACCTGGGACGGCTCTACAACGAGCGGCGACAGTTCGACCGAACGGTCGAGCTGCTCGCGAAGGTGATCCCGCCCGAGAGCGCCAACACCACCGGCCATATCGTCCTGGGCACGGCCTACCTGGGACTCAAGCAGACCGACAAGGCGATCGCGGAGTTCAAAATCGCCCGGAAGCTCGAACCGGACACCGAGCGGGCCCCCCTCTCCCTGGGCATCGCCTATCGCGAAAACGGCAACTTCAAGGAGTCCCTGGCCGAGCTGAACCAGGTCGTCAAGATCAAGCCGAAATGGTCCACCGGCTATTTCCAGCTGGGGGAGACCTATTTCGCGATGAAAAACTCCGCGGCCGCCCTCGAGAGCTTCCGCAAAGCGGAGCAGTTAAGCCCCAACCCCCTGTCGGTCCAAAAACGCATGGCCGAGGTCCACCTGGCCGACAAGCAGACCGACCAGGCCGTCCAGATCTACAAGAAGATCATCCAGTCCGGCCGGGCCGACGCCAACACCTACGACCTGCTGGGAACGACCTACCAGATGAGCGGGCGCACGGAGGATGCCGAAAAGACCTTCATCGAACTGACCCGCAAATTCCCGAAGGAGGCCTTTCCCCCCTACCGCCTCGGGCTCTTCTACGGCTTCGTGCGCCAATACGACAAGGCCATCGCCGAGCTGAAAACGGCGCTTTCGCGCAGCCCCGAGGACCCGCTGGTGTTGAAGGCGCTCAGCGTCTCCCACCATCAGAAGGGCGACCGGCCCGGCGCCCTGGCTTACGCGCAGCAGCTGGTCAAGCTGCAGCCGGCCAACCTCAACGAGCAGTTCTACCTGGCCTCGCTCTACCACGACGAGCGCGATTTCCCGAAAGCCGTCGGCATTTACGAGCAGATTCTGTCCAAGGAGCCCGCGCATGTGCCGGCGCTGAACAACCTGGCCGACGCCCAGGCGCAGCTGGGGCGGCTCGAAGAGGCCGAGAAGACGGCGGCCAAGGCGGCGGGGCTGGCGCCGGAGAACGCGACCATTCTGGACACCTACGGGTGGATTCTCCACCGGCGCGGCAAGGACCGGGAGGCCCTGGCGGTATTGGAGAAATCGGCCGCCGCCGCGCCCGAGAACCCCGCGGTGCTCTACCACCTGGGAGCGGTCTACCACGCCCTGGGCAAAAACGACCTGGCCAAGAGCAGTCTGCAGAAGGCGCTGCGGATCTCGGAGCGCTTCCGGGAGGCGCCGGATGCCAAAAAGCTGCTGGAGCGGCTCTGACGGACGAAGCGGCGCGCTCGATTGACCGGTCGATCCGCCGCGTGCTATGATGTGAGCGTTTGCATCGGCGCGCGGCGCCATCCTCCCCGTCCACGAGGCGCGGCCCCGCCCGGGCCGGCTTCCATCCACGATGAGCGTTGCGGCCAAGCGCCGCTTCCGGCAGCGCGCATTTATCGACGGCCTCGAAATTGAATTGACACGTTTGGCAACATCTCCCCTGCCCCTCTTTGCCAAAGAGGGCGCCGCCCTGCCTTTGGAATCAGGGCGGCCGGGAGGGATGTCGAGAAGAACGTGCTGACAATCATGAGACCATTAACAGCTTCCCGGTTGAGCTGGGGTGGGGGCGATCTGCTGAGCCGCCGATCCGGTTTTTCGGTTCTCGAACTCCTCGTCGTGCTGCTGCTCATGAGCATCATCGCCGCGACGCTGATCGGCCGCTCCATCACCACCACCGGCCTCGACCTGAACGCCCAGACCGACCAGCTGCGCAACCACCTGCGCTACGTCCAGGCCATGGCCATGAAGCAGACGGATGCGAACTGGGGAATCAAGATCGAGGCCGGGCAGTATTGGCTGTTCCAGGGCAGCAACCCGGAGGAGAAGCAGGCAAGGCTGCCCGGGGTGGACTATGCCGCCGGCAGCGCCAAAGTCGCCGTGGCCTCCGGCCTCGGCCTGAGCACGACCCTGGGCGGAGGCTTCGTTTACTTCGACCACCTGGGCAAGCCCTACCATCAGGACTCGACCCCGGCGCTCAGCAGCCCGAAGACCGTCACCGTGGCGGGGGGCGGCGGGAATCGCACCATTACGATCGAACCAGAAACGGGGCTGATACGCTGAGATGAATGCGCGTCTGAACACCCGGCCTCTTTTCCCCCGGCGGGAGCGGCCTCCTGCCGCGAATTTTTTTTGTGCCTCATCCCCTTTTAATCGCAATAACGGCTTTACCCTGATCGAGGTCATCGTCACCATCATCGCCGCGTCCATCTTGGGGTTGATTTTCATGAACTTCATGGGCGCGGCCATGAGCAAGAGCGTGCGCTCGATCGAGCTGGTCAAAAGCGAGGCGGGGGCGGAGGAGACGATGGAGCGCATCATCGGCGATTACGTCAAAAAAATGAACCAGGACCCCGCGAATGTCCTCACCTTCATGCAGGCGGAAATAAATTCCAGCAAGCGGTACGGCGATAATGTTTCGGCGCTGTTCATCACCTTCGACGCCGGCACTGGCAAAGAGAGCCCGTACACGGGGGCGGATGAAAAGGAAAAGCGCACCCTCAAGGTCACCATCGCCGCCGAAGGCAACGACCTGACGGCTCTTTTGACGCGCAGCCGCGGAGCGAACACGCCTCCGCTCCCGTTTTGAACATGACCAAACAGCCGCCTCATGGGTTCATTCTGATCGAGCTGGTGACGACGCTGATCCTGGTCGGCGTGATCGGCGCGTTCGCGAGCTTGTTTCTGTACAACGGGATCAACGGCTACCTCGCATCCAAGCGCAACTCGGAAACCGCCCTCAAGGCCCAGGTCGTTCTCGATCGGATCAGCGCCGAGCTCAGGCACATTTCGTCCCTGGACGAGGAGGCCCCTCCGGTCGTCAACACATCGATCACCTATAGATCCTTCGATTCGAAGCTGGCCGGCACGCGCACGATCCGGTATGAAGTAAACACCAAGACCATTTTTTTCAAAGTCAAACATGGCACGTCCGACCCGACGGAAAACCCTCTGCTGGACAAGGTGACCGGATTCAAGCTCGACTGGGAGTCGGCCGACCTGGACAACGCCGACGGGGACGGCAACCCCTCGACCGGCAGCCAGGAGATCGGTGCCTTCCGCATCGAGTTTCAGGTCGAGGGCGTGGAGGCGCCGTTCCGCGTCAAGATCCATCCGCGCGTTTTCATCGCGAAACCATAGGCGGCGCTGCCCGGCAGCCGCTTGGATTGGGGGACCTCACGCCATGAGGGCTCGGTTGCAGGCGAAAATCATGGGAAATGCCGTCCGCGCAGCCTCGGGGCTGATCGCGCAGCGGCGCGGCAACATCCTGGTCTATGTGGTCGTGACCATGGTCATCTTCGCTGTTCTGGGGGCCTCCATGGTTTCGCTTTTCAGCACCTCGGTCACGAGCTCCGCGGTGAGAAACGATGCCCGCCGGGCGGCCTACCTGTCGGAGTCCGGGCTGCGCTACGCCATGAGCGAGCTGCGCAGCCGCCTCTTCTCGCAGGCCTGCGTCGACGACCTGAACGCCGTCGCCTACGAGGTCGACCAGGCGGGCAGCTTCACGCTAAATGTGTTCGCGCACCAGTTCCGATCGCAGGCCGACCAGGTGAAGTCGCCCGGGGAGACGCTCGCGCTCAGCAAGGAGAAGGGAAAAATTTTCAGCGATTTCCTGGCCGAGATCCCGACCGATCCGCCCTATCTATCCATCGTCAACTTGGACAGCATGACCGCCTTCGGGAGCGCCACCTACAACACGGCCGAGGTCTCCGCGGCCGCCTTCGTGGACCCGAACGCCTTCACCCTGACGCTGGCGGACGACTTTTCCGTCAGCCGCAACAACTACGTCGCCTTCGCGGTCGCGCCCCACCAGGCCAAGACCCTGACCCCCAACGGCGACGCGAATGCGACCATCGAGATCAAGCCGGCCGCACGCAGCGTGTTCCCCAAGCGCGACGGGGCCTTCTACATCGGCGCCAAACCGGGTTGGGTCTATTTTTACCAGAGCTACGCGGACCTCACCGATCGGCTCGAGCTCAAAAACATCACCGCGACCCGCCTGAGCAAGGCCGCCAAGTTGGAGGGGGCGACCGCGCCGGTTGATGTCAAAACGGACGACCTGATCATCCTCAGCGAAAACAACTACGTCCTGGCCTCCAGGGGCCGGGCGGAGGCGGCCGCCTTCGGCGGCGGCATGGACCACGCCGCGGGAATCACCAACCCGGCGCTCCTGGACGAGCTGAAAGAGGTCGACCGCTACGACATCGGCGACGAAACGCTGACCTACTCCACGAATCCGCTGCTCGGCGGGGATTTCAGCAACAAGGCCACGACCGGGGAGCTGTTTGCGCTCGACGACACCGCGAAGACGATCAGCATCGGGGGGGGCAGCGGCGACTCCTTCGGCGCGCTCTGGTTCAGCGACACCCGCTCGGTCGGCGGCCAGCAGAATTTCTGCGTCGCGGGGGCGTGCGAATTCGGCCGCGGCATCCGGGCCTTTTTCACCTTCAAGGTCGCCGCCGGCAGCGAGGGCGACGGATTCATCTTCTCGATCGTCAACGGTGAAAACAACTCGATCACTTCGGTCGGCGGCGACATCCAGCAGAGCGAGCTTTTAGGCTACGCCGGCGACAGCCGCACCCAGGCGCCGCCGGCTCCCCCCGCCTTTCTGGACGGCAGCGGCAAGGGCCTCCAGGCGCCCAAGATCGGCCTCGAGTTCGACACGCGCGTCAACTACAGCGCGGCCTTCGAGGAGACCCAGAAATACTGCGCCGGCGACAACCTCAAGCCCGACACCCGAAACGACCCGCTCTCCTCGGACAAGCACGCCGTCCAGTACGTCTTCTGGGGCAAGGAGGACCTGAGCGTTCCGTGCCGCCCGGCCGCCGCCTCGCGCAAGACCTACGACGACAACCGCCACGATGCGGTCGGCTTCGGCTCGGGCAACTGGTCCAAGAACCTCTTCGGCAACACCAATTCGGCGCCCGCGATCGGAGCTGACGGGACCATCTACATCGGTTCGGCCGCGACCAATCTCTATGCCGTCAACCCCGACGGAACCACCAAGTGGGAATTCTCCAATCCCGCAGGGAATGTCTTCTCTCCGGTCATCCGCGGGGATCGAATCTACGTCAACTCCGCCGACAACAGGGTCTATGCCGTCAATCGCTCCAGCGGCAACTTGGCCTGGTCGGTTCCCACAGTCGGCCCGCTTTCCGAAAGGCCGGCCGTGGACTCGGTGGACAACCTCGTTTACGCCACCGCCGGCAATTCCATCGTGAAGATTTTAGAGGGGACCACGGTTCGCAGCTTGTTCCTCGCTGGAGGTGCCATCCTCACCTCTCCGCCGGTCTTGAGCAATAGTCGTAGTACGGTCTACCACACCCTAAACGACAACAGACTGCATGCGCGAACTACGGAGACCCTCGAGGAGTTGCCCGGCTGGCCCAGCAGCGTCATCGGTGCGGCCGTCGGCGCCCCCGTCGTCGCTCCCGGTTCCGGCTTCATCTTCGTCAGCGCCGGAAACAGCCTGTTCAAGATCAACCCCTCCAGCCCAACCGCAGCCCCGGCGGCGTTCTCTCCCGGAAGCTCCACCCCCACATCCTCACCCGCCCTGAGCCGGGACGGCAATCGGGTCTACGTCGCGTTCGACAACGGCAAGCTCTATGCGCTCTCCGCCGCCGACCTCTCCCTGATCTGGACCTTCCCCGAAACCGGTTCGATCGGCACCCGGGTCACCACGGCGCTGGTGGACGACAACGAGAACATCTATGTCGGCTCCGACAACGGATTTGTCTACGCCCTCTTCACCGACGGTTCCGTGAAATGGGAATTCAACACCGGCGGCAATGTCCGGGCCCAGCCAAACATCGACAAGAACGGAACGGTCTACGCCGGCAGCGACTACCTGGGAGGCCAGCTCTGGGCGATCGACCAGTTCACCGAGCCGCGCAACTACCGCCAGAATTTCGAGGGGGTCGCCGCTGACAGCGAGCTCGCGAAAAACCTCATCGCCTACTCCGCCCCCCATGCGGTCAACCCCTATTTCAGCACCGCCCCGGTCTTTGTGAACAAATGGTTCAAGGACGGCCCCTGGGCCGTGCGCTTCGAAATCGACCGTTTAGGCCCACCCGCCGGCAAGGCCGATTACACCCTGCGCGCCTGGGTCCAGCAGTGCACCGACATCAACTGCACGAATGTGCGCGGGACATTCTTCGCCGACACCCGCGTCCGCTACGCCCCGGCGAGCAAGCCGCCCAACCTGGTTCAATCCTTCGAGCTTGACGCGACACTGAATGCCAAGTTCGACAAGTTCCTGTTCGGGTTCAACACGGCCCGACGCGGCACCGACGACCAGGTGATCACCATCGACAACTTTCAGCTGAGCTTCATCCGGCCCGGAGACCCCGAATCGGACGTCGAGTAGCTTTCCGCCCTGCAAGGCGGCCGAAGCGGCCGCGACCGGAGGAGCAACCACCGCCGGCCGTTGCCGGCTGATGCTGGCGCCGTTTTCCCGAAGGCCGGCGCACCCGTCTCCCCGTTCGCCCCTTTCTTGAGAACCAGGTTTACTTCTCCGATAGTCCCGCCCTGGCGCGGCAGCGATCGGATCGCGGCCGGAAGCCGCTCCCACACATCCGCACGCACTTGCAGACGAACCGCCTGCGCAGCCGGTCCACAGCGCTTTCGATCGAATGCGGCTGCGGCGATGGGGGCCCCGCTTCGTCGGAACCGGCCTCGGGCCGCGGCCGGGGTCGGCAGCACCGAAGTGCAGACCGCGCCGGCCGCGGACGCTCGCGCAGCATCCGCATGCATGCGCCGCCAGAGGCGGCGGTGCAACGATGGAAGTTTCACAAGCTTCAATAACGCGAGTTTTGTCCGCCCTGTGGGAGCTGCATCTTGCCGCGATCGGCCGGAGCAGGGCATGACTGGACCGGCCATGGCGACCCTGCTGCGCATCTGCGGCCTTGCCCGCACCTCGGCTGCGCTCCACGCGGCGGCGCCATCCCTCTCCCGGCAGCCGAGAACCGCAGTACCAACCGGCGCGCAAAACCGGAGCGGGCGCGGGCGTGCTGTTGTCTATTCCGGAATATCTCTATAACCCATTGAAGATCAGGCGAAATTTTATTGACAGGCATGAGGCGGCTGATGTATGGGGTGGGAAGCTGTCTCGTATCATTCGGGGGAATGATCCAAGATCCACAGCCGGCGTCGGCGCCTGGATCTCTTTGGCAGGCGAGCGACACGGAAAAAAGGGGGGAGTATGAAAACGATACGCGTCTGTGCAGCGGTATTTTTAGCTCTCCTGGTCTTATGCGGCCCCGGCCTTGCCGACACGCTCACCTTCAGCCTGGACATCGCCTACGACGGCTCCCCTCCCAAAGGCGGCCCGCCGTGGCTCACCGCCCGTTTCGACGCGCTCGGCGACAATCAGGTCAAGCTGACGCTGGACAGCACGGGTCTTCTGCCGGGAGAATTGGTCGGCTCATGGTTTTTCAATTTCGACCCGACGCTTTCATTTCTGGTCCCGGTCGGAGGCTCCGATCCGGCGGCCGACATCACCATCGGCCAGGACAACCAGGCCGCGGGCACCGCCAAGGGATTCGACATCCGCCTTCTGTTCAAGGAGGGCTTCCCCGCCGCGAAAACCGCGGAATACCTCTTCATGCTGCTCGATTCCGACAAAACGTTGCTGGCCTCTTCCTTCGATTACGTGAACAGCGACGGCAGCTACTTCTCTGCCGCAGAGGTCACAAATCTCACCCTCGTCGTAAGCGGCTGGATCGCCGACGACAGAGACAAAGGCCCCGGCCCCGCGCCCGTCTCCGAGCCGGCAACCATGTTTTTGCTCGGCTTTGGGGCCTTCGGCGTGGCCCTCTTCGGGAAGAACCGCTTCAAGAAGTAACACCGCCCCGGCGTCTGCAACAGGGCAGGGCCCATGGCCCTGCCCTGTTTTTTATCGAAACGATTTAGGGGACAGGTATGTTTTTATGTCTTTCGCGTCGACCGTAGAATTTAGGGGAAAAATTTAGGGGACAGGTCAGCCCCGATGGAGAGCTTCTGGGCAACATTGAAAACCGAGTTGGTCTTTCATCGTTGCTTCGCCACCCGGCAGCAGGCCATTCGGGAGATCACCGAGTACATCGAGGTCTTTTACAACCGACAGCGCATACAGAAGCAGTTGGAATATCTTTCTCCGGCCGCCTTAGAGCGCCGGTACTATGAACAGCGGTTGGCAGCATGATCGCTTTGGTGTCCACTATTGCCGACCGACCCCATCAACTTCCATTCTTCATGGGTGAAGCCCGAAAAGGTTGAGCTCGGCCAATCTTTTCCTATTTCTCAATTGAGGCCTCGGTCGCGGGCACCCGCCTTCCTTTCATAAACCGCTGCACCGACCTGTCCGTCGAGGCCGGAAGCCCGCCGCCCCTGCCCAAGGGGCCGTTTTGGATACCCCGTTTACTGTCAATTGACGTAAAATTGCATAACTAACTGTAAAGTATGTCTTTTTTTGCTTGACAACCGCTTTGCGGTCGTTCACATATAACCGTCTCCTTCCCGCCGAGCACATCCCTTCGAGTCGTTTCCTCCGAGCCAACAATTCAATGACGGGGTCTTTTGTCTTCACCGATTCGTTTTACCCCGAGCGAAAGAGGAGGCCTGTCCATGCCGTTGCGCATCCTGGTTTTTCTGGTTGTTTTTTCGGCCGTATTTGTTCTGCCGGGTGGGCAGCAGCTGTTCGGGGCCGAGCCGCTGCCGCCGGAAAGAGCAGCGAACCCCGGCGGATTCGAGCGCCAGGAGCCATCGGCGCCGGCGCGGCCCCCAGCCGGCACCCGGCCCGGCGTCCCGGGCGCGGCCCCTGTGGGGAAGGACGCGCCCCCGGCGGCGGCTTCCGACGCGGCTGCCGGGGTGAGCTACCAGTACGATGCGCTGGGCCGCATCCGGGAGATCGTGCGCGTGCCGGGCCGCTGAGCCCGGCCGGCGTTCACCCGCAATGCCCAAGACACAAAGGAGGGGCAGATGGTCCAGGGCCTGAGGCGATGGGTCCGGTTGGTTTTCGGGATGCTTTTGCTTTTGGTTTTCAGCGCGCCGCTGCCGGCGCAGGAGAGCGGGGATCCCGGCGCGCTGGTGGAGCTTTACGGCGGCGGCACCGC
>JALOOU010000194.1 GCA_025454255.1 Desulfobacterales bacterium
TACTATCGAGCGATAGCCGGAGCAACGGTTTTCCATGACACGGTTTTCCATGAAGCGCAGGCCTTCTCGCTGCCTGGCGGAAGCCAGCCGATCTGCGAAACACCCCCGGCGGCCGGCAACCTTTGGGGCCGCCATCCTCTGCTGGCTGGTCCTTTTCGGCGGTTCGATTCCGGCGGCGGCCCAGGACAGCCCGCCACCGGAGCAGGTCACCCGTTCAACGATCAAGGAGTTTCCGGCAGCGGAGCTGCTGCGGTATGCTCCAGCGCCCTTCGAGATCCGGCAGCCGCCGGCAATGCCCGCCGTGCCGCCGCGCATCGTCCATCACGGGCCGCGGCACGCCCCGCGCGTCGCGCTGACCTTCGATGCCTGCGCGACCCGGCAAAAAAGCGCCTTCGACGAGCGCCTCGTTCAGGTGCTCGTGGCAACGCAGACCCCGGCCACCCTCTTTCTGCTCGGCTTGCCCGAGGAACGCATGCGGCAGGAGATCGGGTGGACCCAGGCGGTCATGTACTCGCTCACCGGACGGCAGGCGCTGTTATTCCGGGCGCCCTATGCGGAGATCGACGACCGCGTGGCAGGCGCGGCCGCGCAGATGGGGCTCACGTCGGTGCAGTACGATCTCGCTTCCGGCGACCCGGACCCAGCGGCCACCGCCGAGCGGCTCGTCAGGACGGTTGCGCAGCGGGCGCGCAACGGCTCGATCGTCGTGATGCACATGAACGGCCGCGGCTGGCACACGGCCGAGGCCCTGCCGGTCATCATCGACGACCTGCGCCGGCGGGGGTTCGAACTCACTACGGTCGGCGACCTGATCCGCAACCCGTGATTTGGCGAACGGGCGCCGCAGGGGAAGCGCCGCGCGCGGATCAGTTGACACCGCCGGGCCTATCGACTAATCCATGGTTCCGCCAGGAACGCCATGACATCGGTAACCATCCCCTTTGACGGAGCGTCGCTGCGCTTCGAGGTGCCGGACGCCAACCTCTGCGAGGTGCTGAGTCCAAACCCGTCCGCTCCGCTCGCCGATCTGGATGCCGCGATCGAGGCGGCGCTGGCCGACCCGCTCGGCCAGGCGCCGATAGGGGAGTGGGTGCGGCCCGGCGACCGGGTGCTGCTGGTGAGCGACGACGTTACGCGGCTGACGCCGGTCGACCGCATGATCCCGCCGCTGCTGCGGCGGCTTAACCGGGCCGGCGTGCGCGACGAGCAGGTCAGCTGCATTATGGCGCTGGGGACCCACCGCTACATGACGCCCGATGAAATGCGGGCGAAGGTCGGCCCGGAGGTGTTCGGCCGCATCCGGGTCTTCAACCATGAATGGCGCGAGCCTGAAAATCTCGTCGATTTGGGGTTCTCCGCCTGCGGCACACCGCTGCATGTGAACCGGGCGCTTGAAACCGCGGACGTGGTGATCGGCCTGGGCGCCATCGTGCCCCATCACATCCCGGGGTATTCCGGGTCCTCGAAGATCATCCAGCCGGGCATCTGCGGACCCCGGACCACGGCCGAGACGCACCTGCTGTCCTGCGAGATCGAGGACAACCCGGTGCGGCGCGACATGGACGACATGGCCGGGCGCGTCGGCATGCGCACCATTTTCAACGTGGTCATGGACAGCGAGGGCCGGGTCACCGGGGTTTTTTTCGGCGAGCGGCAGGCCGCGTTCAAGGCGGGGGTGCGGGCGGCGCGGGCGATTTACGGGGTCGGATACCGCGAAACACCCGACATCGTGGTGGCCAATTCCTGCCCCTGCGACCTGGATTTCTGGCAGTCCCACAAATCCCAGTACCCGGCCCAGCGCATGGTCAGGCCCGGCGGCCCTCGGCCGAGATCAAGGCGGCCTATCGCTCCGGTCGCATTGCCAACGGCGTCGCGGCGGCGCTGGCGATCGCCTGGGCCCTGGTCCGCGAAAAGGCCTCGGTGATAACCTATTCCCCGGGGATCCCGCCGGATCACAAAGCCCGGCTCGGGCACACGCACGCGCCCAGCCTGCAGTGGGCCATCGACGAGGCTCTCAGGCGCCAGGGCCAAAGCGCCCGTCTCACGGTGCTGACGCACGCGCCGGATTTGCTGCCGCTCAAGGGAGAGGCAGAAGGCAGAGGGCAACGCGCATAGGGCAAGGAATCGAATTGCCCTTTTTCCCTATGCCCTATGCCTTGAGCGGGCCGGAAAGAATCCGCGAGAGGGGCTGAACGTATGAGTGGATCCGAACTTCCTATCATCGGCATCTCCATGGGCGATCCTGGGGGGATCGGGCCCGAGATCTGCGCCAAGGCGCTGGCGCAGGAGGAAATATACGCCGTCAGCCGGCCGATCGTGGTGGGGGATGCCGGCATCATCGGCGACGCCGTGCGCTTCTGCGGCCTGAAGCTGGCCGTGGCGCCCCGCCGCCAGGTCTCCGAAGCGGGATTCCGGTGCGGCACGATCGATGTGTTCGACCTGCAGAATTTGCCGCTCGCGCAGCTGCGCCACAAGCAGGCGACGGCCGAGCAGGGGCGGGCCTCCTTCGAGTATGTGGCCCGGGTGATCGAGCTGGCCATGGACGGCCAGGTCGACGCCACGGTGACCGGGCCGATCAACAAGGCGGCCATCAACGCCGGTGGCTTCCATTACGCCGGACACACGGAGATCTACGCCGAGCTCACCCGCACGCGGGATTACTCGATGATGCTGGCCGAGGGCAGCTTCCGCGTGGCTCACGTGTCGACGCACGTTTCCCTGCGGCAGGCCTGCGAACGGGTCAAGAAGGAGCGGGTTCTGACCGTCATCCGCCTGGCGCACGCAGCGCTGCGACGGCTCGGAATCGCCTCCCCGCGCATCGCCGTCGCCGGCCTCAACCCGCACTGCGGCGAGGGCGGGCTCTTCGGCGACGAGGACGACCGCGAGATCGCGCCGGCGGTGGCGGCCGCCCGGGCCGATGGC
>JALOOU010000018.1 GCA_025454255.1 Desulfobacterales bacterium
GATCATGCTGGCCGCCAAGTTCTGAAGCCCCAGCCCGATCCCGATGCCGATGGCGCCGGCGAAGACCAGGATCAGCCGCAGGTCCACCCCCACCGTGTCCAGCGCGATCAGCGCGCCGATGCCGAAAAAGCTGTAGCGGATGATGGTGTTGACGGCAAAGCCGGTCCCCGGGTTGACCCCCATGGCCGGGAAGACCTTGTAGTCCAGAAACCCCTGGATCAGGCGCGAGCCCAGGATGAAGAAAAAGATGATCAGCAGCGCTTTGATCAGGATCCAGAAGGAGATCGACGCCCCGCCGATATTCACGAGCGGAAAGGAGAGGATCCGCTCCACCGGATCCAGCAGGCCGATCAGGTTCAGGACGATGATCGCGGTGGCCACCCCCGCGGCGTAGACCAGGAAGGAGCGGACGGAGGCGACGACCGCCTGGGCGCGCTCGTCGATGACGGGGATGGTGTCGGACCAGCGCTGCAGGCCGTTGCGCAGGGCGTGGTAGACCAGCGTGAGCGCCACCAAAGCGGCCACGGTGAACCAGACCTTGGTCAGGAGCACCCGGCCCGCCGCCTGGAACCCGAAGCACCACATGAGCGCTAGTATGAACGAGATGCCGACCAGCGGGTAGAAAAGGCGATTGAGGGCCCGGAGGTAGGTTCTGTAGCTCTGGTAGGGGAGGTCCGGCAGAAGCGACATCAACGCCTTTTTCTGAAGCATCAGGGCCAGGAAAACGAAGACCGACAGCACCGAAAGCGCAAACCGCAGGAAGGCCAGCACATCCGCCCGGAAATGAAAGGCCTCCGCGGCCCAGTAGAGGGCGATGCCGATGAAAAGATAGAGCAGGATGAGGCGGGCCGTCCAGAACAGGCGCCGGCCGTGGGCGGCAGTGCTCGGAAAGAGTTTCCCGGCCAGAAATTCCCGCAGCAGGCCGAGCGCTACGGCGGCGGCGGCCCACAAGCCGAGCAGCCGCCCGGTCAAGGTGAACCAGGCCGCCTGGTAGATGATCACCGAGACGATCAGGAAATAGATGCCGAGCAACAGCAGCGGGATGGCCGCCGCCACCACCACCCGCAGGGCCGCGAGAAAATAGGGATAGAGGGTCTCGGGGATCCGGGTGCGCTCAGGGCCGAGCGCGGCCTCGATGCGCCGCATGACGCGGGCGCGGCCGATCAGACTGTAGAGCACGGCCGCGATGAAGACCAGCATCACGAGCGAGCCGGCGATGCCGAGCGTCCGGCTCTCGGCCTGCGCCTGCGCGATCAACTCCGGCATCCGCAGCGGCAGCGTCAGGACCCATTTGTACAGGTAGTTGATGGTCGCGAGGTCCCACTTTAGGGGTGTCCACTGCGCGAGGATGCGCGCCTGCTTTTTTAGCTCCGCGGTGACCTGGGCAACCTCCTTGGAAAGGGCGTCGTCCATGTCCTTGGAAAGGGAGATGGCGGGGGGCTCCTCCGGCTTGCCCGCCGCCGGTGCATCGGAGGCCGCCCCGGCGGCGGGCAGGAGAAGCAGAACCGCCAGTGCGGCAACACGAAAAACGCTGCGAAGAGCCGTCTGCATCGGGAATCGATCTGCAAAAAAATGACGTCTTCTCATGCCGCTATTTCCCGGTTGATGGCCCCCCCTTGATTTCGGCTGCGGTCAGTTTGGCAAATTCCTCGTAGAGCCACCCCATGCGCGTTTCGTTCATGCCGGCGAATCCGCCCAGGGCGTAGGAGGCGGCCACCTTGAAGGTGTGCCGCACTGCCCCGTTTTCGGCGACCAGCGCCACATCGCCGACGATGTGGTCGTCGCCGGCCATGAAGCCCCACATGAAGGCGTTGAAGGTCGAGCGGAGGCGCAGGTCGGTGATCTCGACCTTGACCGTGGCGGGCGAAGCGGCGTTGAGGAGCCCGTTCGCTTCCAGGCTGCGTTCGATGATCCCCTGCAATTTCTGGTTCTCGAACCGCACCAGATCGTCGGGATCCTTGGCGGCCGCCGGGTCCACCGACAGGTCGACCCGGCTGAACTTTTCACCGCCGTAGCGGTACCCCTCGCTCTCCGCGCGTCGCTGCACGGACGATGCGCACCCCGTCACCAGCAGGCCAAGAACCACGAGTGATAGGAGCATCCAACGTTTCATGCCCCGCCTCCTGTAAGGTGTTGATCCGGTGGAGCGGCCTCAAGGATGGAACGGCCTCGATAGCGGACCTACCTTCTCGCCTTGCCCGAAACGGACTCCAGCGCGATTCTGAAAACCCGCGTCTGATTCCCGAGCCTTTCGATGTAGTTCAGCCCTTCCGGAAAATAGGCGGCGGAATACTTGTGGAGCAACCCTTCGAGGGCGCGCTGCTTTTCCGCCCCGAGCGCTTCGGAGACCGACCCTTCGACGATGCAGCACTCGTATTGGGTGCCGAACTGGTCCGGGAGGACCCGGGTGGCCCCGACGACGCAAAAGGATGCCCTGGGGTTGGCGGCGATGTGGTCGAGCTTTCTGCCCTCGCGGGCGCAGTGGAAGTAGATGCTCTGGCCGATCACGCAATAGTTCAACGGCACCCCGTAGGGCTCGTTCGTCGCGGACGCCGTGCTCAGCACGCCGAACTCGCCCTTTTCGAGGATGCTGAAGGTCTCCGCTTCCGTGATTCGCCGGTCTTTCCTGCGCATGGTCGCACCGTTTCGCCTGTTGTGCTGCGGGGCGCGGCCGCCTCGGTCGCGGCCGCCGTCGCGGCATGCGCCAATATATCTTATGTCGCGGCAAAAAAGAAGCCGCAACGACCCGCAGGCGCCTTAGCGCTACCGGGGCAACAACGGGGCCCGCCTATTGGAGATGAACCATATGCCGAAAAGACGTTCATTTGACGGCCGCGGCGAACCGTGCGTTCACCTCATTCCAGTTCACGACGTTCCACCAGTTGGTAACGTATTCCGCCCGTTTGTTTTGGTATTTGAGGTAGTAGGCATGCTCCCAGACGTCGAGGGCGAGGATGGGGGCGCCGCGCTGGATGCCGGGCAGGTCCATGAGAGGGTTGTCCTGGTTCGGCGTCGAGGTGACGGCGAGCTTCTTGTCCGGCGTAACGATCAGCCACGCCCAGCCGGAGCCGAAACGGCCGAGGGCGGCCGCGTCGAAGCGTTTGCGCATCTCCTCCAAGGAACCGAAGGCGGCGTTGATGGCGGCTTCCAGTGCGGCACTCGGTTTGCCGCGCTGTCCTTCAGGGGCCATCAGCTTCCAGAACAATTCGTGGTTGTAATGGCCGCCGCCGTTGTTGCGCACCGCCTCGTTGAAGGCGGAGATCCTCCCCTGCAGGGCCTCGAGCGAGAGCCCGGCAAGGTCGGGGAAATTCTTGGTCTGCGCGTTCAGGTTGTTGACATAGGCGGCGTGGTGCCGGCCGTGGTGGATCTCCATGGTCAGCCGGTCGATGTGCGGTTCGAGCGCATCGGCCGGGTAGGGCAGCGGGGCCAGCGTGAACTGCGCAGCGGCGAGCGCCGGCAGGCATACGGCGGCCAGGGCGGCCGCAACGGACAGCAAGGCTCGTTTCATGGTCAGCTCCTTCTGTTTATTTGGGCACAAAAAGGTCCCAGTCGACTTCCTTGGCATTGCCAGATCCGAGGATCTCCCCCCGGCCGGCGGCTGCAGACTCCGCCGTTTTGCGCTCGACACAGCGGGACTCGGCCTGCATCAGGTTCCACATGGTCAGCTTGACCGAGTTGCCCTTCTTCTCCTCCTCGTCCTTGAGGTTGTGCTGCAGGACCAGGCTGATGTCGTTTCCGTTCTCGTCGACAAACGACCACTTCCAGACAATTACGATCCCGAAGGGGTCCCCGCGCCGTTTATCGGGTTTGCCGAACCGCTGCTTGAAGCGCGCCAGCAGTTTGTCATAAAATTCCTTCGAGGAGTCTGCATACTTGAATTTCAGTCGGATGATCCGCGGCGGCTGGAGGCATGTTCCGTAAGTCACAAGGCCGGTCTTGTAGCCAGGCTGCGGGACGGTTTCGACCTCCCTCAGGGAGTCGGAAAACCGTATCGGTATAGCGGTCTCCTCCCGCAGCTTGTGGCGGTGGTTTTCCAGCACATCACCGACCACGAAACCCAGGAGCCCATGCGGCACGGTTTTGCCGTGGCCCTCCGGCCCCGGCACCATTGCCGCCAGCAGGACGACACCGCATATTACCATACGGAGCATGGCCACCTCCATTTCAATGAAGCCGGTGGCGGCGGAGCGCCGGATGCGTTAGAGACTACGTGCGGACCGCCGAAACCGCCTACTCAGGCAATGTGATGACAAAATAGTTCCGGAAGGCGTGATGGCAACACGGAGGGGCGTCGAAACGGTTTTTGCATCGCGCTGATGTCGGTTCCATTTCCGTTAAACGAGCACCGGCCGGATTGATTCTATCACGTGGTTTCTAACGAGAAAGTTTTTTTCAGTTAGTTCGATAAGTTCGTTACCGATAGTAAAAAAGGACCATGCCGCCGGAGATGAGCCCCATGCCGCCTATGTGAAACAGGCGGATCGACTCGCCGAGCAGCCAGACCGAAAGCAGCGCGGTGAAGACCGGGATCAGGTTGATGAAGAGCCCGGCCCGATTGGGGCCCAGGAGGTCCACCCCCTTGTTCCAGCAGAAATAGGCCACGATGGAGGGAAAGAGCGCCACGTAGAGGATGCTCAGCACGATCTCCCGGTTGAGGGGGAAAGGGCCGGCGGCCGCACGCTCCACCAGGTAGGCCGGCAGCAGGCCGGCGGCGCCCAGCAGAAAGGTCGTCGCGAGCAGGCTCAGGGGGTGGATCGGCGGCCGCCGGCGCAAGAGCGCCGAATAGAGCGCGTAGGCCGCGACCGCGATGGTCATCAGCAAGTCCCCCTGCACGAAGGACATGGCGAAGAGGGTCGTGAACTCCCCCCGCAGGACGATCAGGGCCGCGCCCAGGATGCACAGCGCGACCCCGGCCATCTGGCGCAACGTCGCCTTCTCCCGGTAGAGCAGCAGGCTCAACAGCACGATGACCGCCGGCATGCTCGATTGGATCAGGGAGCCGTTGATGGCGGTGGTGGTGTGGACCGCGGTGTAGAGCAGGGCGTTGAAGCTCGAGATCCCCAGCAGGGAGAGCAGGAGCAGGGTCTTCCAGCCGCGGGCGATCGCGCGCCGGTCCGCGGCGAGATGGCGCAGGCTGAAGGGCAGGATCAGGACGAAGGCCAGCACCCAGCGCCAGAAGGCGAACGCCACCGGCGGGAGGAGCTCGGCGACCCCGCGCGCCAGCACGATGTTGCCCGCCCAACACAAGGGCGCCACGCTCAGGATGAGATAGGGCCAGAAAGAGGCGGCCGGTTTCGCGGGCGGCTGCGGCGCCATGCTCAGGAGCGGGGCGGCAGCAGGATGCGCGCGTCGGCCGCCACGCAGCGCTCCGGTGAGCAGAAGACGGGGTTCAGGTCGATCGAATCGATCCGCTCCCCGAGCTCCATGACGAGCTTCGAAAAGCTCAGGACCAGCTGCGTCAACCGGGCCGCGTCGATCGCCGGGCCGCCGCGGTGGCCGGTGAGCAGTCGGCTGCCGCGCAGGCAGGCGAGCATCGCCGGCACGTCGTGGGCCCTGAGCGGGGCCATGCGCGTGACCGTGTCCTTGTAGATTTCAACCGCGGTGCCGCCGATCCCCAGCAGGACCACCGGGCCGAACTGGAAGTCGGTCTTCGCGCCGACGATGAGCTCCTGGCCGGAGAGCATTTCAGCGACGAGCGCTCCGGCGAAGCCCGGCAGCCGGCTGAACTCCTCGTAGGCTTCCGCCAGCGCCCCGGCGTCGGCCAGGCCGGGGCGCACCCCCCGCACCTCGGACTTGTGCAGAATCTCGGGCGAGACCACCTTGGCCACCACGGGATAGCCGATGCGCGCGGCGGCCGCCTGCGCCTCGGCCTTGGATTTCGCCCAGGCAAACCGCGGCACCGGCACGCCGGCCGCGGCCAGCACGCGCAGGGCCTCGGGCTCGAGCACCCAGCCGTGCGCCCGGGCGGCCGCGATGATCGCTACGGTTTCGGCAGCGAGCATGGTCTGCACCTCCGCATGGCCTCCACCATGAAGGCCGCCCCGTCGATCGAGGCGGCCACCGGCACGTTGTTCAACTCGAAGCCCTCGATCAGGATCCGGTACTTTTCGACATGGGGCACATAGGCCACCAGCGGCTTGCCGGTCTGCTGGTGCACATCGCTCAGCCGCGCGCCCAGATCGGAGCTGATCCCGGGCGAGTAGGGCAGGAGCAAGAGCAGCAGGCAGTCCACCTCCGGCGCCCGCCCCAGGACGCCGACGGCGGCTTCGAAGTCTTCGTCGGCGGAGCTGCCCGTCAAGTCGACTGGGTTGCCCAGCGAGGCGATGTCGCGGATGCTGGCCGAGAGGCCGGCCCGGAGCTCCGCCTGGACGGCCTCCGAGAGGCGCGGCAGCCGCAGCCCCAGATCGCTGCAGATGTCCGAGGCCAGAGCGCCGTGGCCGCCGCTGACCGTGATGACGCCCACATTGCCCTCGATGCCGCGCGGGTAGTGGCTGAGGGATTCGCAGAAGCAGGTCAGCTCGAACTCGCTGCGCGCCTCGGCGATGCCGTGCTGGGCCAGGACGTCGGAGAACACCTTGTAGTCGCCTGCCAGCGAGGCGGTGTGGCTGCTGACCGCGCGGATGCCTTCGGCGGTCTTGCCGGCCTTGAGCACGACCACCGGCTTGGCGATCGCGGCCGCCTGCTCCACGAAGGCCCGGCCCTCGTTGCGGCCGAAGCCCTCCACGTAGAATGCGATCACCCGGGTCTGCGGGTCGTCCGCGAGGTAGCGCAGCAGCTCGGTTTCGCGGATCAGGGCCTTGTTGCCGATGCTGACCGCCAGTGACAGCCCCAGCCCCTGTTCGGTGAACTTCACCATTTGGTCCACCAGCACGCCGCCGCTCTGGCTGACGAAGCCGACGGCGCCGGCGCCGGGGCGCACCAGCCGTTCGCCGGGCAGAAAGAAGGTGTCGAATTTCCCCGGCGAATAGATGCCCAGGCAGTTGGGTCCGATGAAGGGGAAGCCCGCCGCGTGCGCCATGGCGGTGATCCGCTCCTGGAGGTCCGGGCGGCCGCTTTCGGCGAACCCGCCGGAGACGATGACGGCGCCGCCCGCGCCGCTCGCGATGCAGTCGGCGAGGGTTTGCGGGACCAGGTCGGCCCGGACGGCGATCACCGCCAGGTCGACCCCGCCGGGGATCTCCCCGACGCTGCGGAAGACCGGCTCGCGCTTGAAGACCCCGCCGCGCGGGTTCACCGGGTAGGCCTTGACCGGATAGCGCAGGTGGACTTTGTTGTAGATGACGTTGGCCGGGTGCCGGTCGTTGGCGAGCGAAACGCCGACCACGGCCACGGTGTCAGGCTTAAACAGGGCGGTGAAATCCACTGAGCGAACCTCATGGGCGCGGCACGAGCCGCAGCAGCCGGTCTCCGCCGGCGCGGCCGGGCCCGTAAGCGTCGGTGTCGGAGGTGATCACATAGAGCAGCCCGTCCGGTCCCTGGGCCACGTCGCGCAGCCGGCCGTAGGCGTTCTCCAGCAGGAACTCCTGGCCCGTCGGCCGGGGTCCGTCGAGCTTGAGCCGCACGAGCTTTTTCCCGACCAGGTTGGCGAAGAAGAAGTCCCCCGACCAGGCCTGGAACTGCCCGCCCGTGTAGAAGGTGCATCCCGCCGGGGCGATGGCCGGCGTGTACTCGGCCAGGGGCGCGACGGTGCCCTCCCGGGTGGCGCGGTGGTGCGCGAGGGGCCAGCCGTAGTTGCCGCCGGCGACCATGAGGTTGACCTCGTCCCCGCCGCCGGGGGCGTCGTTCCAGGAGGGGCCGTGCTCGGTCTGGAAGATCCAACCGGTCTGCGGATGGACGGCCATGCCTTGGGAGTTGCGGTTGCCGTAGGTGAAAATTTCGGGGCGGGCGTCGGCTCGACCCACGAAGGGGTTGTCGACGGGCACCGTGCCGTCCTCGTTCAGGCGCAGGGTCTTGCCGTTCAGATCCATCAGGTCCTGGGCGCGCCGACCCTCGCCGCGTTCGCCCAGCGTGAGGTAGAGCTTGCGGTCGGCCCCGAAGCGGATGCGGCAGCCGAAGTGCTTGGATTTGTCGCTGCCGGGGAATCCGGCAAACACCACCGCCACCGGCCGCAAGCCGGCGGGGGTCTCCTCGAAGCGCGCCACGCGCGTCATCATGCCCTGGGGCGCGTCGACGGTGTAGGCGAGATAGACCAGCCGATTCTGCGCGTAATCGGGGTGCAGCGTCATGTCGAGCAGCCCTCCCTGCCCGCGGTAGGCGACCGGGGGAACGCCTGCGACCGGCTCGGGCAGCAGCACGCCGTTTCGCACCACCCGCAGCCGGCCGGGCCGCTCGGTGATGAAAAGCCGGCCGTCGGGCGCGGGTACGATGGCCCAGGGGCTCTCGAGGCCCTCGGCGAGGGTTTCCACCCGGAAGGTGTCGGCGGAGGATGCGAGCCGGGCAAGATCCTGCGGCGCCAGGCGCGCGGAGAGCCAGGCGAAAAGGTTGTAGGCATCGGCGGCGGGCGCCGGCAGCGCGCCGGCCAGCAGAAACCCTAGTATGCATGCCGCAGCCTTCATGGCCGTTCTCCTTCGGGAAGTGGGCGTTTCGGCGACCGGTGGCCCATCCGTAGCACAGATGCGGCGGCGGCGGCAACCTCGGCGCGGTTTGGTGCCGGATCGCCGATATGCTATGGTGAGAACAACTTGGATTTCAGCCGGTCGGTGTTATGATTCCCATTGGCGCGGCGTGGCCGGCACGAGCGGCAGTATCAGCAGGGGGCCCAGGGTGGAGACGCAGTTTCACGACAGCCTGAGAAGAATCCGGGAGCTGCTGCCGCGGCTGGCCGATGTTCTCAAGCTCGACGTCGCCAAGGAGTTGGGCCCCTGGGCCAAGGCCGTCGACACCCGCCTGCTCGCCCGCTTCGACCCCGGGTTTCCCCTGGTGGCGGCCGTCTGCGGCGGCGGCTCCGCGGGGAAATCTACCTTGTTCAACGCCCTGGTCGGCGCTTCCCTCTCGCCCACCGGCGGCCGCGCGGGCATGAACCGGCGGGTGCTCTTTGCGCTGCCGGCGGCGCTCTCCGGCCGGGAGGATCTCGTGGCCGGCCTGCTGGACCCGTTCGGCGCGCCGGCGGCCCCGCTCGAGCGGCCCGAGGATCTGCTCGTGCCCGGGGGGCCGATGTTCGTCCCCGCCGCCGGGTCGGTCGTGCTGCTGGACACCCCCGATTTCGACACGGGCGCTGCGGGCCGCTACGCCAACCGGGACAGCGCCCGCAGCGCCCTGGAGGCGGCGGACATCCTGATCTACGTCTTCACCAACTCCAACTACAACAATCGCGACAACACCGATTTCATCGCCGAAATGCTGACCGGCATCGGCCGGCGCAAGTGCTTTCTCGTCTACCGCGCCTACCCCGGCTTCAGCGAGGCGGAGGTGGTCGAGCACGCCATGACCGTGGGCCGCCACATCTATGGCGCAGAGGCCGGCCGCTACGTCCTGGGGATCTATCGCGCCGACGAGGACAACCGTGTCGCCGCCGGCGAGGCCGCCCTCGCATTGCGGCCGTCCCGCCCCGGGGGCCCGGCGTTCGACGCGGCGCTGCAGGCGATCGACCTGCCGCGGCTGAGGCTCGAACTGCACGCCAGCATCGTGGCCGATGCGCTCGGCAAGGCCCGGGAGTTGGCCGGCCGTTCCGCGGCGTCCCTGGAAGAGCTGCGGCGCTACGCTGCGGCCCTGCGGGCGGCGCAAGGCCTCTGCCTTCAGGAGGCGCTGAGCTTCTTTCCGATGGACCGGGTGGTGCGGCGCTTTGCCAAAATCTGGTCCGAGACCGACCCGCCGGCCGTCAAGCTGATGCGGCGCACCGGGAGCGTGATCGAGCTGCCCGTGCGGGCGCTCGCGGGCGCGGCTGGGTGGGCCCGTGAAAAGTTATCCGGCGCGCCGGCCCCGGCGGCGCCGGAGGACCAGTTCGCCCGCAGGCTCGAGGAAAACCTCACGGCGGCGGCGACCGCGCTGAACCACTATCTGCTGAGCCCGCACCTGTCCCTGCGCGCGCCGTCGTCCCTCCCCATGGAGATCGGGCCCGCCGCGGCCGCGGCGCAGACCGACGGCACCCCGGCCGTGCCGCTGTCGGTGGCGGCGCACCCGGCGCTCCTTTCGGCCCGGGAGCGGCTGCGGCAGCAGGACTTCGGCTCGGCGCTCAATCGCATTTTAAGCCGGAAGGATGAGATCGGCCGCATCGGCAGCGACATGGACGAGGAGCTGCGGCAGCTGGCCGACCATTTCCGCAGCCGGATGGGGACCTGGGCCAAGATCAGCCAGACCTTCTGGGCGGCGTTGAACGTCCTGCCGGCCACGGTGGCGGTGACCTATGTCTTGTCCACGGGGGACCCGGTGGGCGGGGCCACGATCAAGGTCAAGCTGGCCGGGCTCTTCGGGGTGAAGGACCTCTATGCCCTGGTGGCCATTCCGATGACCCGCGGCATGAAAAAAGCCGACCGCAAGCAGCTCAAGGCGATGCTCGGTCCGCTGGCCCAGAGCTGGCTGCGGGGCAAGTCCGCCGCGGTGCAGGCGCTTTTCGAGGAGGCGCTGTCCGGGGAGATCCTGCGCGCGGCCGATGATGCCGCCGCCGCCGCCGGCCGTCTGGCCGAATCGCTGGCGGAGGCCCTTGCGCGCGCCGACGCCGGGAGGCGCCGATGAAAGCGCTGGAACGCCAGACCGCCGCCCTCAAGGCCCTGGGGCGCATCGAGGGCCTCGGCTCCGAGCTCAAGCGTTTGAAAGCCGATCTGGGTGCGATTAGGCTGTGGCGCCCGGCGGCCGGTCTCGTGCGACAGTGCGAGGAGGCCCTGCGCATGATCGCGCGCATCGCCGAGCGGCTGGACCGCAGCCTGGTCGTGACGGTCATCGGGCCCTCCGGGTCCGGCAAGTCGACCCTGGTGAACGCCCTGGCGGGGGGCGACGAGATCTCCGCCTCCGGGCATCAGCGGCCCACCACCGAGCGGGTGGTGATCTTCGACCGCGCCGGCGCGGATGCCGCCGAGCTCGCCCGGGACCTCGGCGCCGAGGCGGTCGATGTCCGGGCCGCCGGCGGGGGGCGCCTGCCGGAGGGGCTGTGCCTGGTCGACACGCCGGACACCGACAGCATGGCCAACCGGCGCCACCTGCCGATGCTGGAGCGGGCCGTGTCCCAGTCGGATGTGCTGATCTGCATGTTCGACGCCGAGAACCCCAAGCGCCGCGACCATGCCGACACCATCGCCCCGATGGTCAGGCGCTTCGACGGCGAGTCGCTGGTGGTCGTGCTCAACAAGTGCGACCGGCTGGACGAAGTCGAACTGCGCGAGAGAATCGTGCCGGATTTTTTGGACTATCTGCGCAGTGCCTGGGGCGGGGCCGCCGGCAGCGCGCTTTGCATCAGCGCCCGCAGCCACCTGCGCGAGCCGGCCTGGGACCCGGGGGCGGGGCCAAGGCACGGGTTCGACCAGTTCGCCGGGCTGGCCCGGATCGTCTTCGGCGACATGCGCCGCAGCGGGTTTGCGATCGACCGGCGGGTAGAGAACGCACAGCGGCTCGGCGACGTCGTGCGCGCCGAAATCCGGCGCGAGCTGGCCGCCGACCGTGCGGCCCTCGCAGAGGCGGGGCACCGTTTGAACGCCGCGCACGCCGAAGCCGCGGCGGCGGCGTTGGAGGCGCTGCGCGGCGGCGAGGTCAGGCTGCCGGCAGGCATGGGGGCCGAGGTCTACCGGCAGCTCGCCCAGCGCTGGGTGGGGCCGGTGGGGTGGGTGTTGGCCTTCTGGGCGCGGCTGATAGGCTTCGGCAGCGGGATCGGATCGCTCCTGCGGCTGCGACCTCCGCTGCCTCGCAGCCGTCAGGCGCCTGCGGGGCCCCGAGCGCTGCCGCGGCCAGACGAGGACGGCCGCCTGGCGGCGGCGATCGGCGGCTTCCGCCTGGCGCTGCTGCGACGCTGGCCGGATGCAGCGGAGATGCTGGTGCGGGGTCGCTTCGACCCGGCGGTGCGCGGGGCGGAAACCGCCGATGCGTGTGTGGAGGCCTTTTCCGCTCCGCTTGCCGCCTTTTGGGGGCAGGCCGTCGACGCGGAGAGCGGGAGGATCCCCGCGGCGCTCAGCGGGTTCTGGCTGCAGGCCCTGTTGAACGCCCCGGCCATCTTCCTGGTCGGCTACGTGGGCTGGGTGGCGGTGGCGAGCTTCTTCCGGGGCGACTACCTCGGCGGCGATTTTTTCGGGCACGCCTTCTGGCTGATCCTCATCGGCCTCGCCCTCGGCTTTTTCCTGCTGCAGGTGCTCGTCCGGCTGCGGCTGAATCCCGGCCGCATCGCCGCGCGCGCCGCCGAGCGCCTGGGGCGCGGGCTGCCGTCCGCGGCGGACGGGCCGGGGGCCGAAGTGGGCTCGCAGCTGCAGGCGCTGGGGGGGCTGCTGGCGGAATTTTCCGACTCCGCGGAAGGCGGCTCAGCCGCTCCCGAGTGCGGCCGGCCGCCCCACGGATAAAAAATGCTGGGCGCCGGGCCGCCGATGTGGTAGGATTCGCTTCATATCCCTATCGTCTGCCAGCAGATGCAGGGGGCGGGACATCGTGGCCGGCCGGCCGGAATCGGACGCCGCTGACCATAACGACGACTCCGAAATGAGGCCGGACATGCCGAAGCAGCCGCACACCTTTCACATCCCCGTCATGGGCACGGGGTTCACCATCGACACCCCGCTGAAGGTCGCCCGCTTCGGGATCTCCTCGGTCATATCCCTCGTGGACGACATTCTCATCGAGCAGGTGCGCCAGTATCACTGCGAGCGGCTCGGCGAGCCCTTTGCGCCCATTGCCGAGGGCGAGCAAGACTGCCGTGCGCTGCGCATCACCGCCTACCTGGACCTGGTCGCCCGGCTGGTGGAGCGGCAGGTGAGGCAACTGCGGGCCGCGCCCTTCGAGGAGGGCAGCGAGATCACCCGCTACTTCCGCATGCTGCCCAACGGGCCACTGAAAACGGCCTACGAGCGCATGCTGGCCGCCCCCGATGGCCCGCAAAAAGAGCGCCTGCAGGCCGAGCTCCGGCCGCTGGCGGTTCCCGGCAGCATCGACGTCAACATCATGACCAAGCTCGACGCCGACAGCTACCGCGGCGGCCGCAAGCTCGCCCCGGAGTTCGCCCATGCCATGTCCGCGCTGCGCGGCTTTGCCCGCAGCACCCTGAGCTCCGCCATCGTCTTTTCGGCCGGGATCAACCAGCGCTTGTACCGCTACGCCGCCACCTTCGAGGACTTCTTCGCCGGAGAGGAGGGGGACTTCAAAAAAACCATCACCCTGAAAGTCAGCGACTTCCACTCGGCCGAGGTCCAGGGCAAATTCTTGGCCAAGCGCGGGCTTTGGGTCTCCGAGTTCCGGATCGAATCGGGGCTCAACTGCGGCGGCCATGCCTTCGCCACCGACGGCCACCTGCTCGGGCCGGTCCTCGAAGAGTTCAGGCGGCGGCGCTCGGAGCTGGAGGAATCGCTGCGGATCTGCTACCTCAAGGCGCTCGAGGCCCAGGGACGGCCGGCGCGCCGGGAGCCGGACGGCGTGCGCGTGACGGTGCAGGGGGGCATCGGCACCGCGGACGAGAACGACTTCCTGCTGAGGTACTACCAGCTGGACGGCACCGGCTGGGGAACCCCCTTCCTGCTCGTTCCCGAGGCGACCAACGTGGACCGGGCGCAGATCGAAAAGCTGCTCAACCTGCGGACCGGCGACGTCTATCTCAGCGACAGCTCGCCCCTGGGCGTTCCCTTCTGGAACCTGCGTACCTCGACCAGCGAAGAGGCGCGACGCCGGCGCAACGAGGAGGGCCGCCCGGGGAGCCCATGCCCGAAAGGCTACGCCGCATCCAACACGGATTTCAGCGACATCCCGCTCTGCATCGCCGCCCGAACCTACATCCGGCGCAAGCTCGGCAAGCTGCCGCAGGAGGGGCTTTCGACTGAGCAGATGGCCGCCGTGCAGCAAAGCGTGCTCGACAAGTCCTGCCTGTGCAACGACTTGGCCGGCGGCGCCCTGTTGAACTATCACCTCGATGAGCAGGCCGCTCCGGCCATCTGCTGCGGGCCCAACATCGTGAACTTCTCCAAGCTGGCCACCCTGGAGGAGATGGTCGGCCACATCTACGGCCGGCTCTGCCTGATCACCAACAGCGATCGGCCACACATGTTCGTGGCCGAGATCCGGCTCTACATCGAGCACCTGCGCAAGGAGGCCTCGCGCTTCTCGATCGGGCTCTCCCGCCGCCAGCAGAGCTATTTCAGCAGCTTCAAGGAAAACCTGCTCCGGGGGGTCGACTACTACCACGATCTTGCGCGGCAGTTCATCGAGGAAAAGCGGGAGCGATTCGTCGAAGAGCTGGAGAGCATGCGCCGTGAGATCGAAGCGGTGCTGCTGCCGGCCCCGGTCGAAATTCGGCGCAAGATGGCCTCCTGAGCCGCTCGCAAGCGCTTGCCCGACGCCGGCGGGGATCGGCGCCGTTGCGCCGGGTCCGGGTCAGCGCGCCGCCTTCACGAGCGCTCGCCGGGCTCGAAAATCGCTTCGAACCACCGGATGGAGGCCTCGTCCGCGATCTCCATGCGCCGGGCTATGGCCGGCGAGAACACCTTGAACATGGCGCCCGCCCGGGCGCAGACCTCGCCCGCAGGGTCGATCAGAACCCCCTCGGTCTCCGCGTCGTACTTGCCGTTTGTCTGCGTCACCCGGCCCTCGGCCCTGAGCTCATGGCCCACCCTCACCGCTTTGATGAACTCGACATTGATGCTGCGGGTGAGCGCAATGCGCTTCAGGAGATAGATGGCCGACCAGCTCATGATCTCGTCTAAAATGGTCGTGAGCACCCCCCCGTGGACGATGTTGCTCCAGCCGCACAGATGCCCCGGCACCGTCACGCGCGAATAGACGGCCCGCTCATCGGTGAAAAACCGCATGCGCAGGCCGGAGGGATTGGCCGGGCTGCACCCGAAGCAGTGATGGTTGCCGCTGCGGGGCAGTTCCTTCAATGGCGTGGCTGCTGTCATCGCTCGGGGTAGATCCGGTTGAACAGGTTGGCGGCCATGGCGGGGTCGAGCCGCTGCAGAATTTTGTATTGTGCAAGCGCCCCGGGCGTGTCGCCGCGCTTCAGCAGCGCCGTGCCCATGGCATCGTGCGCGGGCGCGAAGTCCGGATCCACGCGGATGGCTTCGCGGTAGGCCGCGATCTCCTCGTTCGGACGGCCCAGATGGCCCATGGCCGCGCCGATCGCCTGGTAGGCCGGCGCATAGCCCGGGTTGAGGCGGATGACGATCTGATGCGCCGCGATCGCCTCCTGGAAGCGTCCCAGTTGGCTGTAGGCGAGTCCGGCGTTGTAGTGGGCGGGGCCCGCGTCGGGGTTGATCCGGGTCACGGCCTCGAAGGCCTCCGTGCCCTCGGCGTATCGGCCGATCCTCACATACATCAGCCCCAGATTGAAGTAGGCCGCCTCGAACTGCGGGTTGATGGCGAGCGCTTCCCGGTAGCCGGCGATGGCCTCGTCGTGCCGGCCGATCCGGCCGAGGAAATTCGCCAGGCGCAAATGGGCCACCTCGTCTCGGGGGTTGGCCTGCACGGCCTGCCGGAAGGCGGCTAGGGCATCCTCGGGGTGGTTCATCCCGGCGTAGCATGAGCCTAAACCGCTCCAGGCCTCGGCATCGGTCGGGTCGGCTTGAGTGGCCTTGAGGAAATGCTCGAGCGCCAGTCGGTCCTCGCCTTCGATCGCAAACGTAAACCCCTTTTGGCAGAGCTCCTCGGCCACCCGCGGTTTGCTGCCGAGTCGGGCGAAGGTCCACTCGGACAGGGTCATGGGGTCGGCGAAGGCCTTGAGCGCCGTCATCTGCTGGGACGTCACGGCGAAGTTCAGGTTCTGCCCTTGGATGAACTGGAAGGTGGCGATGCCGAGCACCTGGCCCTTGGCGTTGACCACCGGGCTCCCGCTGGAGCCGGGGGATATCGGCGCGGACATTTGAAACACCGGGCCGATGACGGGGATTTCGCGCAGGGAGGAGACGATGCCCTCGCTCACGGTCTGCTCCAGGCCCATGGGGCTGCCGACCACGACGATGCGCTCGGCGATCTCCGGCAGCCGGTCGCCCAGTGAGATCCACGACACCTCGCCCGGCGGAATATCCACCTGCAGCTTCAGGAGGTCGGCGGACTTGTTCTCGGCCAGCACCGCCTTTACAGTATAGGTGTTGCCCTGCGATGTGCGCACATCGGCCGCGTAATTGCCGGCGAGCACATGGAAGTTGGTGATCAGATGGCCCCGGGGGTTCACGAAGAACCCGGTGCCGATCCCGGAGATGTGGCGCTGCATGTCGTAGGCGATGACCGTCACCACGGCCGGTCGGATTTTTTTCACCAGCCGGGTCAAATCGGAACCGGTCGCAGCGGTCGCCGCCGACGACAGGAGAAACAGCATCGCTGCGGTTCCAAGGCTGCGAACCATCATGAGAGAGTCCTTTTTGAATCAGCGCCTGGTCGCGTTATCGTCATCGAATTCCTTTGGGAGCTGCTGTCAGCCACCCCGCAGCATCGGCAATGCCGAGGCCGGACACCCGCAGGACCTACCCTCTATCAACTTAACCGTCGCAGGTTCTATCGCTCAACCATATCTACGAATGCCCGTATTTCAAGTTCGTAGTCGGGAAGCGGGCTCAGTGCGACTGATCGAGAATTAATGTCAACTCGGCTGCAGTCAGCTCCACGGGATTTCCACGCATGCTGCTTGATAAGAGCGAATTCGCGACGACCTCGGAGATTCGTTGCGGAGAGAACCCGTAGGCGGAAAGCGGCGGGATGGCCAGGCGCGTGCAAAGCGCCTGCAGCCATTGCGCGCCCTCTTCGGGTTCTGCCCGGGTGTTTGCGGTCAGAATCCGCGCGGCCTCTTGGTAGCGGGCGAGGGCCGGCGACCCGGGGAGACGTTCACGCAGGGCGGCGATGTTGGCGGCAGCCACCACCGGCAGCAGCCGGCCGCAGACGGCGCCGTGGGGGGCGGGGAACATGCCGCCGAAAGGCCCGGCGATGCCGTGGACGGCGCCCAGACGGGCGTTGGCAAGCGCCAGCCCCCCGCACAGGCTGGCGATGCACATCTCCTCGCGCGCCTGCCGGTCGGTGCCGTCGGCAACGGCGGCCGCCAGCGCGCGGCCGGCCCGGCGCAGGCCCTCGCGGCAAATCCCATCCGTCAGGGGGGTGGCGTCGCGGCTGACGAAGGCCTCCAAGAGCTGGGTCAGGGCATCGAAGCCCGTGGCGGCCGTGAGCGCCGGCGGCATGCTGTAGGTCAGCTCCGGGTCCACCAGGGCGAGCCGCGGCAGCATGAACGGGCTGCGCAGGCTGACCTTGATTCGGTGCGCGGCAGACCCCAGCACGGCGTTGCGGGTCACCTCCGCGCCGGTGCCGGCCGTCGTAGGAACTGCAACGTAAGGGGCGGAGGGCAGGGCGAGCGGCCGGGCCTTGCCGATCACCTCGAGGTGCTCCATCAAATCGCTCCCGTTGGCGATCATGGCGGCGATCGCTTTGCCCGCATCGATGACGCTGCCGCCCCCGATGCCCACCACGACGTTGCAGCCGAACTCCCGGGCGCGGTCGATGCCCGCCGCGACCCGCTCCGTGGTCGGCTCGCCGCCCACCTGAAACACCGTGTGCATGACATGGTGATCGTCCAGGCGGCGGCGCAGCTCGGCGGATCGTTCAGCCCCGGCGCCGGTCACGACCAGGGCGCGGCGCCCCAGTGCGGCGACTTCGCCCCCGATTCGGCGGGCAACGCCGCAGCCGAACACGATCCGGCCCGCGGTGGCAAACTCGAATTCCATGCCGGCAGCTTAGCACTCCACCCGCACTAGTTCAATTGTGCTCCCGTTCGGTGACATTTTTTGGACATCCCAGTGCCCTTTTTTGTCACTATACGATTTTGCGCGGCGCAGGTCTCGGTTTTCAACACGCTGGTATCAATAGACTATTCGATTTCGGAAGCGCTGGCACAGAAATTGAATCAATGCTTTTCAAACTTCTCGGATGCGCGTGCATCTCCCCGACGGGCTCTCTCAACCATCGACCTTTGGAGGATTGCACTGTCAGGAAAAACGGCATCATGGGAAGTTTTTCTTTTCCACGGCCGTTGCACGGTTGCATGGCTCCTGCTCCATCTGGTAAGCTGCGATCCGTCGGTGCAACGCTCACCTGGAAAGGAAGGCCCTCGCATGCCCAAGCAGCGCTCCCGCAAGACGATATTCCCATCGGCGCAGGAGGATGCCCGCCACGCCTCCTTGAAAGCCGAAGCGGACTATCTGCGGTCCACCAGCTACCGGCTCGCGTTCCAAGACCCCGACTTTCTGCTCAAGGACGAACTTCGCCCCGTGCGCCTGCAGCTGGAGCTGCTTAAACCCGAGCTGGCGCTGCAGGAGAGAGGCGTCGAGTCGGCGGTGGTGGTCTTCGGCAGCGCGCGCTTTTTGGACCCGGAGACGGCTGCGGCTGGGCTGGAGGCCGCGCGCGCCGAGCTCAGCCGGGACGAGGCCGACCCGCAGCTGCAGCTGAACCTGAAGCGCGCCGAGCGCGCCATGGCCGGCAGCCGCCACTACGAGAATGCGCGCAGGCTGGGGTACCTGATCGGCCGGCACTCGGACAACCATCGCCTGGTGGTCATGACCGGCGGCGGCCCCGGCATCATGGAGGCCGCCAACCGCGGCGCCTTCGAGGCCGGGGGCTTGACCATCGGCATGAACATCGTGCTGCCGCACGAGCAGTACCCCAACCCGTACATCACCCCGGAGCTCAACTTCCAGTTCCACTATTTCGCCATTCGCAAGATGCACCTGCTTATGCGTGCCAAGTGCCTGGTGGCCTTTCCGGGCGGGTTCGGGACCCTGGATGAGCTCTTCGAAACCCTGACCCTGATCCAAACCGGCAAGATCCGGCGGATCCCGGTGCTGCTCTTCGGCCGGAGCTTCTGGGAGCGGGTGGTCGACTTCCAGGCCCTGGTGGACGAGGGCACCATCTCCGCAGGCGACCTGGGTTTGTTTCGTTTCGTCGAGACGGCCGAGGAGGCGTGGGAGATTATCTGCGCCACCGGCGATGGCCGCTAAGAACGGTTTGGGTCTCCCGATCGGAGAGGAGCTCGGTTGCCGGAAAAATTTTAATGCGGCAGGTAAACCCGGCGTTGCCTTTCAGCGTCCAAGCTTTCAAGGTTGTGGCTGCATTGCCGCGTCGCGCAGAGATCGGATTTCAGCCTGATGCAGGGATGAGCGCACATGAAACGCCTCCTATGGATGGCAGGGGTGATTGCGGTTTTCGGGTTCGCTGCGCCGGCCTCCGGCGACATCTACCGATGGCGGGATGCCGACGGCGTCATGCGTTTCTCGAATCAGCCGCCGCCGCCGGGGGTCAAGGTCCTCGAGCGGATCGCAGAGACGCCCTACGATGCGGAGTCGGATCGCCGGCGCATGGAGGAAGACCGCCGCGTGCGGATGGAGTTCGAAAAACTGGACCTCGAGCAGCGCCAGAGCGCGGTCGCCGCACGCGAGCGTGAGGCGCAGCACAAGCTTCAGGAGGCCGAACGCCGCATGGAGCAGTCGCAGCCGAAGGCCGATCCGGGCGATGAGTGCGATGAGCGCTATTACCTGCGATACGGCAGCTGCGGCCCCGGAGTCGTCTACTACCGCCATTCGGGACGTTCGGGCCCCAACGACCTCTACCAAGGAGTGTACCGGGACAACAACAACCTTTACTACCAGAAGCCTGCCCCCCATGGGCCCAAGCCCAAGGGGGAGAAACCGCCCTCGAACGACCCGGCCCGCCCCAAGCCGGGCAAGCCCGCGCCCGGCGCAAAGAGCGGGAAAACCGCCGCCGCGGCCGGAGACCTCGAGCAGCCGGCACCGACCGCCCCCAAGGCTTCACCCGGAAAGAGGTGAGCGGCCGGCCGGGTCAAAAAAGCGCAGACTGATCCTTTTGCAGCTCTACGATCGCGGCGTTGAACAGCTCCACGCGGCGTTTGACGGCCTCGATGACATCCATGTGCGCGAGCTTCCAGCGGTACAACCCGTTTTGAAGCCGCTGGCTCTCTTCCGCGAGAGCCGCCATCATTTGCTCTTTCGCCGGCTCCCACAGCAGGTGGATCTCCTCGGGCAGCAAACCGATCTTGCGAAAATGCCAGCGGCAGTAGGCCTGCCACCAGGCGGATGCGGTTTCGGCGTTGGCTCTGGCGCCCTCGCAATAAAAATGGGCCCACTCCAGGTGGGGCAGCGGGAGGTGCAGGTCGCGGGCGACGTCCTTCAGCACGCGCCTGCCCTCCGGAGTATGCCGGTCGTACACCACCCAAAAGGGAAACGCCTCCTGGGGGATCGGGGCCGGCTGGATGGCGGGGGGGCTCTCGGTCAAGGCAAGGTAGGCCGCCGCCATGGAGACCGCCCGGTCGTGGGGCCGATCGCCCTCCTGAAATCGAAAGGCATTGTCGATCAATGTTTTTCGATCCCTTCCCGCGCTTTTCTCGGACGCCCATTTCCAAAACCCCGCTGGGTTGCGGATCGCCCGGGCCAGCCATCGCAGGGGTTTTTCGCCGGGACTGTCGTCGAGCGCGCTGGCGTCGCCCTTGTCCAGCACATAGGCCAGGAAGCCGAGACCGGTGGCGTCCCGGTTCTTCTGAGCTGCCGCCAGGGCCGTGAGGGCTGCGATCTTGCTGTGGACGCCTTTGCTGAACAGCCGCTCCGCGCCCAGCGGCCAGCACTCGGCGAAAATGATCGCGGCGCTGCGGGTTTCCAGCCATGCCGCCGCGGCTTTGCCCATGGAATCGATCATGGCACCGGTCGTGATGATCCATTCGGGGTAGCCCCGCCGCGCGGCCTTGTGCAGCAGCGAGCGATAGTGGGCATCTACCGCCAACGGCGTTTTCATCAGGAGTGTCTCGAGAATTTAGAGGGTTGAGCGCCCGGATCGGATGGACCGTGAGCCTGCCTCGGGTTGAAACGGGTTGGCGCCCAGGCGCTATCGTACAGTGGTGCGCCTGCCGTTGTAACGTATTTCGATGCGCGGTCTCTAAACTTATGCCGCTTGAGATGGTAAGCGGCATGCCCCGAACGCCCTTTTCATCCTCCTTTTGGGGTCGCTCGGGTGTAGGACCTGCCACTGAAAAGTGGTGTTTCTCCTCCTCTCCCGCGAGAGGCGGGCCCCGCCAGGGGTTCGCCTCTTTTTTTTGGGGGCGGGGCCAAGGGATTCAGAGGACTCCTTCGCAAACTTCCCGATCGGCGCGAAGCCCGCTTCTGAGCAAATCCGCGAAGGTGATTTGATTGAGTCGGGTAAACATCGCCTGCGAGGCTTCCATCCAAACATAGCGGGTGGCACACTCCTCTGTGCGCTCGCAGCGTTTGGAGCCGCCTGTGCATCCGGTCAAGAAGGCGCCGCCTTCCAACAAGGCAACGATTTCGCCGACCGTGATCTCCTCCGGACGGCGGGTCAGAATGTGCCCGCCCTTCGACCCCCGGAAGCTTTGAATGTATCCGGCGCGCTTGAGCGGGCGGATGATCTGCTCGAGGTATTTCAAGGAGATTGCCTGGCGCCTGGCGATCTCGCCGAGCTGAATGGGACCCTTGCCGAGGTTCTGGGCCATATCGAGGATGAGGCGGGTGCCGTAGCGGCTGCGGGTGGAAAGCTTCATGAAAATGGCTCCATTCAGGGGTGTCTGCAGAAGCGTTATTTCAATGAAATCAGACTATAGATTATCTCTCAGCCCGTCAAGCAGCAAAAACGATTCTTTGCCCTGGCCCACAGGGATAGGGCCGCATCCGTCATGCGCCTGAACACGGGTTTTTGAAATCGGACTTCCAGAAAGAGATCTCCGTTTTTTCCCCCATGCCGGCCGGTTTCGCCGATACCGGACAGGCGGATGCGTTGACCCTCCCGGATGCCGGGGGGCACGCGCACGATCAGCTTTTTGGACCCTTGCCGCAGCAGATAGGCATAAGGGCCGCCGCTCTCGGCCAGCCGGGCCGTTATCCAGATGCGGTCGTGGATATCGCTGCCGTCGACGGGTGGGTGAGGCCGATGGGCTCCGCGCAGCGCCCGGCGTACGATTTTTCCGAACAGGCCGGTGCCCGACGCCCCCGCGTCGGGTTTCCCTGGCGAGCGGCCGAAGCCAAAAACGCGAACTCGCACCCCCGGTCGTTTGAATTCGAATACCCGGTAGGATTGCCCGTAGACGTCCCGGAAAATTTCGTCCACTCCCCGGACCCCGAAGGCGCGGGCCATCTCGTCGAACACGGAGTTGATGTCCGAGCCGCTGAAAATATCCTCGTTGCTGTGGCTGCTTCGATAGCGGGATTGCGCGCCCGGTCCAAACTGCAGGCGCAGCGCATCATACTCCCGGCGCTTGGAGGGGTTGGAGAGGACGGCGTAGGCTTCGTTGACTCGTTTCATGGCCTCCACCGCGGCCGGATTGTCCCGGTTGCGGTCGGGGTGATGCTCCAGGGCCTTGCGCCGATACGCCTCTTTGATCTCGTGCGTCGAGGCTTGGGCCGAAACCCCGAGCAGAACGTAATAATCGTCTGTGGACATATGCTTCTGGTTGCCTTATGATGCTTTGTGCATGAAATAAAACCGCATCCACATGGAAAAGGATCGATGCCCAAACCGACGCGCGACCCTGAATGCCCCGGTTCTGAGCTGAAGTGCCCCGAGTGCCGGCGCCCGCTGACTCTTCCGCGAATAAAGGCCTCAGAAGACAAACCCCTCATTTGCGGCGGGTGCGGCCGGCGTTTCGATTGCGGCGACCTTCCGGCGGTTTCAGCAGTCGACTGAGGCGGGCGCCCCCGTCGCCACCAGGCGCCCGGTGGCTGCGAAGCGCTCGATCACCAGCCACGCCCTGGCGTCGAACTTGAGCGTCGGATCGGTACACAGGCAGGCAGCCTCAGCGGCCGACACGAACAGCACCTCAATCTGTTCGGACCTTCCCTGCGATGCGGCGGAAGGCTCGCCGTCGCACTCCACATAGACCAAACTGATCGATTCGTCCGTTATTCCGGCCGAGGTGTACAGCGGCGGGCTGATCTTCAGCACGTTCACCACCGACAGCCCGGTCTCTTCCACCAGCTCCCGGCCGGCGGCGTGCTCGATACTCTCGCCCATGTCCACAAGCCCTGCCGGGAACCCGTATTCAACTCCGGCGAGCGGCACCCGGCATTCGCGGATGACCACCAGCTTGCGGCGCCGGCGGTGGAACGCGGCGATGATCACGGCATCCGGGGTTTCGAAGCGGCCGCTGGCGCAGCGCGGGATGCTGCGGCGGGTGGCCAGCGTCCATCGCCGCGGGTCGCGGCCCTCGAGTCGATAGGTGACCTGGAACAGGTTCAACCAAGGTGAGTCGCTCAGCTTCTCCACCCCGAAAATCTTCATGACCGGTCTCCGTGCCCTGTCGTATCGGAGGGCCCCGTCGTTGTCAACACTGCAGAGCCTCGGCCGGGCCGAAAAGGCATCAAGATGTGGCCGTGGCTGCCGATAAGATCATAACGATGACCCCACCCCCCAACGACCCGGCAGACCGCAATCCTCAGATCGGTCGGGCCGAGGGCGCACCCTGCGAAAAGCGCCTCGGAGCGGAGCGCCGCCGAGGAGGCATTCCCTCGCTCAGGGTCTTATGGGCGGGTGGCCGGCGCCGACAGGTGCGCAGAACCGTCGACCGGCGACGAATCGTCATCTTGGACCGCTATTCCCCCGGCCTTCTGGCGGTCATCCTGGGAATTCTCTTCCTGAGCCTTACGGATGCCTTCCTGACCCTCAACCTGATCGAGTGCGGCGCCAGCGAGATCAACCCCGTCATGGCCTATTTCCTCCAGAAGGGCCCCCTTGTCTTCACGCTCGTCAAATACGGATTCACCAGCCTGGCGGTGATCATTTTCCTTCTCGTCAAAAACAGCGTCATCCACGGAAGCCGGATGCGCACCCGCAGCCTCTTCACCTTTGCGATCATCTGCTTCCTGATCGCCGTGGTGTGGCAGGTCATCTTGATTTTTTCGACGTCTTGCCGCATGGTTCCCGCTGGGTGAGGGGCGCTGCCGGTTTCCGGCGTATCTCAGTGGTTGCAGGGCCTCCCCGCTGGCCATGACGCGCGTACTGCTATTACAGCTTCCGATTCCGCGCCAGAACTTCGGGCGTCGGACCGGCAACATCCCCTTGGGCGCGGCCTGCCTCAAGCAGGCGGCACGGGGGTTGGGCGGGGTGGAGGTTGAGATCCTGCCCGAAAGCCTCGTCTCCTATCTGGGCGATGCCGCGCTGCTGGCCCTGATCCGCGAAACGAGCCCCGATGTGGTCGGGTTCAGCGTTTTCAGCTGGAACATCGAGCGCAGTCTGTTTCTGGCCGAGGGCCTGAAAGCCGCCGGCCGGCCCCGGATCGTCTTCGGGGGGCCCGAGGTTACTCCGGACAACCCCCTGGTGCGCTCCCCGCACGTGGATCTCCTCGTTTACGGCGAAGGCGAGCGGGTATTCCGCCGGCTGTTGTCGGACCCAGGTGCCTGGGCGCAGCGGCAGGCGGCCGAGGCTGCTGCGGACATCTTCCGCAGTGCGCGAAGCCCATACCTGGACGGCCTGCTCGAGCCGGATGTCGAGCGGTTGATGCTGCTCGAAACCCAGCGCGGTTGCCCCTACCGCTGCGGGTTTTGCTTCTACAACAAATCCAGGAAGGGGCTGAGCGCTGCGGCGCCGGCCAATGTGCTGCAGGCGGTTGCCTGGGCGGCGGAGCGCCGCATCGGCGAGGTCTACCTGCTGGACCCCTGCCTGAACTCCCGGCCGGACCTCGCGCATCTTTTGGCCGGGCTCGCCCGCCTCAACCCGCAAAAAGCCATCCGCTTCTTGAGCGAAATCCGGGCCGAGGCGATCGATGAGCGCCTGGCCGACCTGCTGGCCGCCGCGGGCTTCAACTGGTTCGAGATCGGCCTGCAGAGCACCAACCCCCGGGCGCTCCGGATCATGAATCGGCCGACGCGGCTGGATCGATTCCTCAAGGGGGCGGCGCGCCTCAAGCAAAGAGGCATCACGCCCAGCATCGACCTCATCATCGGTCTGCCGGGCGACGACCTCGGCGGATTCATGCGCAGCGTGGATTTCGTGGCCGACCACGGCCTGATCGACGACGTGCAGATTTTCCCGCTCTCCGTTCTGCCCGGCACGCGCTTTCGCCGCCGCCGCCGCGAACTGGGTCTGCATTTCGAGCCGCACCCGCCCTACACCGTCACAGCCACTCCGGCGTTTGGGCCCGAGGATTTTCTGCTGGCCTATGATTACGCCGAAACCCGTCTCGACACCGTTTTCTTCCCGCTGCCGGATCTGGATCTCTGCTGGCGCCAAGGGGCCGGGCGCGACTTTCGAAAGGCCACCGACCTCTGGGTGCGTTTGGGGGGGCGCCCCTGCGTCGCCAAGCTGGTCCTCAACCGCGAGCGTCCCCTGGCCGAGATTTGCCGCCTGGCGAAGCGGCTCTCCCAGCCCTACCAGGTGCTGATCGGCCCCCGGGTACAGGCGCCGGGCTACATCGAAGCGGTTCTCGGCGTGACCACGGCCGAGAACCCCTTCACCCCCTTCGAGGTGGCGTTCTTCGAGCCGGCGGATATCCCGCCGACCGCGCGCCTGCTCGCGGCGTTGAACCTGCGGCGGCCGCATTTTTTGGACGGCGACCTGCGGTTTCTCTTCCCGCAGCCGGGAAACCGGGCGGTCCTGTTCACTCTGGTCTCCGCGGATCGGCGCCCGCGTTTCGGGCGGCAGATGCAGCGGCAGGTTTTCTGGTGGCGAGGGCCGCGGCTGCCGTCGCCGAAGGACCTCTCTGATCTGTCCGACCTGGACGGGGTCTTGATCGACAGCGCGGCGCCGCAGCGCGCCGTCCGCGCCTGGCAGGACGAACACGGGCCGGCGGCCGCCGAGGAGTTCAACATTAGCTTTGCCGAGGCGCAGCTCCAGGCGCGCTGGCTGCTGCGCATCAGCCCGGATGAGTACGTCGAGAGCGTCGTAAACGGTTGGGGGGCATAGTCCGGATCCGCCCGGCTACCGTGTGCGGGTGTCCTTATTGCCGCAGGAGAGACTTGACGTGGCCGCGGCGGGTTCTAACCTTCCCCGTAAAAACGGATGCCTTCGTGGAACACCCCGCAACACATTCCAACGCGGGTGTTCCACGAAATCACAAGGGAGCCTGTATGCCGATCTACGAATACCAGTGCAAGTCCTGCTGCCATTGCTTCGAGGAGCTCGTGTTCACCGCCGATGCGCCCGCCCCGGTCTGTCCGCAGTGCCGTTGTCCCGACGTCCTTAAGCTCATGTCCGCCGGATGCGTTCGGCCCCAAGGCATCCCGAGCGGCTCGGGCGGGTTCAAGGCCCCGGCCTGCAAGCCCTCGGGCTGACGGATCTGATCGCCCCTCGGTTCGAGGGGCCTCCTAAAGGTGGAGCAGCCCGATCGTGCCGGTTGCGCACGTTCTAAACCGCGATGGTGTCGCCGGGCTTCATCACCGCGACTTGGGTCTTGGTCTCCTTCTCAACCCGGGCGGCCCAGGCTGCCGGGTCCTGCTTGATCACATCGAAGGTGTTGTAGTGGATGGGCACCACGCGCTTGGGCGCGATCAGCTTGACCGCCCGCAGCGCATCCTCCGGCCCCATGGTGAAGTTGTCCCCGATCGGCAGAATCGCCAGGTCGATGCCCTCCTCGCCGATCAGCTTCATGTCGCCGAAGAGCCCCGTGTCGCAGGCGTGGTAGATTTTTTTGCCGTCGATGTAAAACAGAAATCCGCAGGGGCTGCCTCCATAGGAGCCGTCCGGCAGGGCCGAGCCGTGCAGGGCGAGGGTGAGCTTCACCCGGCCCCAGGGGTAATCGAAGCCGCCGCCGATGTGCTGCGGGTGGACCTTCGTGAGCCCCTGGGCGACCATCCAGTTCTGGATCTCGAAGTTGGATATCACGGTGGCCCCGGTGCGCTTGGCGATGGCCACGGTGTCGCCTACATGGTCGCCGTGGCCGTGGGAGACCAGGATGTAGTCCGCCTGGAGCTTGTCGGCCGTGATCGGCGCGAGCGGATTGCCGGTGATGAAGGGGTCGACCAGGAGTTTTGCCTTTTGGCTTTGGAACAGAAAACAGGCGTGGCTGTACCAGGTGGCGTTGACGCTCATGGCTGCCTCCTTTGGGGTAAGGGTTCTTTGACTAGATAGATTGCCGGCAGGCTGGCCAGGGTCACCAGCCCTTTGACAAGGACGTTGGCGGCAAAAATCGACCACACCACCTCGACCGGAAGGCTGCCGCCGAAGGCCCCCCAGCAGAAGATCAGGCTGTCGATCGGGATGCTGATCGAATTGCTGGTGAGCACCCGCAGCCATTGGAACCGGGTCGTGACCCGGCCGACCCACAGGCGGTAGACCTCGGTGTCGATCAGTTCGCTCACCACCTCGGCTGCGATGCTCGCCACCACGATGCGCCACACCGGCCCGAGGACGGCCGCGAACTCCCGGCCCAGGCCCCAGGAGGGGTCCTCGGGCAGCCGCGCCGCCGCCTGCAGAAACAGCGCCATGAAGAGGTTCAGCCCCGCTGCGGTCACGACCACGGTGCGGGCCGCCGCAATCCCCAGGCGTTTGTGCACCAGGTCGCGCAGGGTGAAGGTGAGCGGGTAGATGAAGGTGCCCGCGTCGATGCTGAACCCGGCGAGCAGAGCGATTTTCAGGCTGCCGACGTCTGAGAGCATCTGGGCGGCGATGTAGAGCGACACCAGCACGAGGGCGGCTCTGGGAACCGCGGCAGGCGTTGCGGCTTCCGGCCGGATCAAGGCGGAAGTTTCGGCGGGGGGCACCATGGTTTCGCGTATAGTCCGAAAGCAAAGCCGCTGTCAAAGGCGGCGTCGGGGCGTCAGGCAGCTATATAACAAAATTGTCATATTTTAGCGCCTATTATTACATTTATGGTTTATCCGAAAAATTCCGCCTTCGTGCCGGTTGCCACACAACAAATTGAATTAATATGATTTAATAACATCCGTGGTCTGGAAAAACAGCTGGCACGCGCTTTGAATGATACGGGGCGGATACACCCATACCCTGACGGGGAGATGAGAAGGCCATGAAGATCGAGCGATTGGAAAAACCGGAATCAGGCGCATCACGGGCGACGGCAAAACCACTCACCTGCACCTACTGCCACCAGACATTCAAGTCCGAATTTGATCTTGTCCGCAGCGGCAACGGCACTCTTTGCGTCGTGTGTTACGAGGGCCTGATCGAGCCCTTCCCACGGCTCTGCTGCAACGGCGCCGCGTTTTAAGCCGCACCCCTTGCGGCCTCCCCGGCCTGTCCTGCCTCCGATCCCCGGCGGCACGGGCCCTTGGCCCCGCCCGCCTTTGCGGCATGCCTGGCTCTCTTTCTGCGGGAGCCCTGCCCGGGCGGGGGCGCGGTCCGATGCCGGCCGAAGGCCGCTTCCCCCCCGTTCCTTTGCCTCATCTTATGCGTGGACCTGATTTCACAACCTTGGCGTCGCGGCTGCGGGCAAGCCCCAGGCCGATTCGCCAGCGCAGCAGCTTCGCAGCGGGCCTGAGCGCGTTCGCAAGGCCTGCAGCCCCGCCACGGCGGAGCCTCCAGCCGCCAGACAGGGCGGTGAAACCAGCCCTAACGGTTTCCTATCGCCGCCCTCACGCCGACTGAATATCCCGCTGCGAGCATGCATGCAGCGTGGTGGGCTCTCGCGCCGGCCTGGGGCATTGCGCCCCTATCGCCGGCAACCGTCGCGGCAGCGGGTCTTGCCGATAACGAGGCCAAGCCAGCTCCTTCGCGAAGATCCAGACAATCCATTTTCGAGGAAATGCTGCCATGAGTGTGCGTTTTTTTCGTCACGACCATTGCCTGTACATGTTCGATCCCGACACCTTCCGGGTCTATCGCTTCGAGCGCGGAGGGTGGGTGCTGTCGGAGGATCCCACGCTGCGCGAGGAGCTCCGTTTCCGCTCCGTCGAAGTGAGCTGCGCCGAAGCCCTGCAGGCCGCCTGCGGTTGAGCGGCAACCGGCCTCCTGCCTGCAGGACCCCCTGCGCGCACCGGCAGTCGCCCCGCCAACCGGCAGCGATGTGTCGGCGGGAGCGACCTGCTACCCGTTGCGTTGAATTTTCCGGCCGGCATTGCGGCGGTTGACCATCGCCTGGACCCACGCCTCGCGGATCTCTGGGTCGAAGGCTGGCTTCTCTGTCCGCTGTTGGATGTAGGCTTCGAAATCAGCGAAAAAGCCCAACCGTTCCCAGTGCGCATGGTCATCGGCCATCAGGCTTTCCTTGTGGCGCTGCACCAGGTTTTCCATGAACAGGTAAAATTCCAGGTCGACGTCGGTTGCGGGAAAGCGTCGCTTCTCTCCAATGGCCCGCGCGAGGTCCCGGGCCAGGCATTGGGCCTGGTACTCGACCGCCTCGCGGCCGAGGAACTCCCCCGGAGAGGTGGCGATGGCCGTCAATTTCCCCACCGGGAAAGCCCCGTATACGCGCAAAAGCCCCGCGAGGTACTCCGCCGTCTGCGTCTCCCCCTTGCCGGCGGAAACGCTGACCGCCAGGCCGGGCTTCCAGGACGGCCTGGGTTTGTGGCCCCAGGCGAGGCTTCGGTCGAGGAAGGTTTTCATCGCACAGCCCGCACCCGGTGCAGTACTCGACGGTCTGCTCGCTCAGCGTGACCACCTCGAGGCTGCAGCCCGCCTCCTTCAGGGGTTCCCGCAGCATTTCGAGCATCTGGGCGGTGTTGCCGATTTCGGCATGGGGCGAGCCGTTTACAGCGGCGATGGTCCTGTTTTCGTTCATGGCCAATAACTCCTTTAATCAATCCACGCATCGTGGTCCCTTCTTTCCGGCCGGTTTTCATCCTTCAAATTTTTCATGGCCGCCACCCGGTGCCGGAAGAGCCGATCGATGACATACGCGCGGCACATGCGGGCGTTCTTCACCATCTGCATCGTGGTTGCCGCATCTTCGGAATAGGAAAGGGCGCCGGTTATTTTGTTTCGCAGCGCCATCTCCCGATCGACGATTTTCTCGCCCAGCTCGGCGTAATAGGCGAGCTCCTCGGACCGGATCCCCAGCCCGAACGCAGCGGCCAGCATCCGCCCCATTTCGACATCCTCGGCGTCGTAGCGGCCCTCTTCAAGGGGCAGGAGCACCCGCGCCCGCTGCAGTGCGTGCAGCTGGCCGACGTCTAAGCCGGTTTCGCGGCAGTAGGCCTCGGCATCGAACAGCCGCCGCTGGCTCTCGGGACCGAAGATCTCCTCGTCGAGTTCGAGGTAGGCTCTTAGGCCGGAGCCCTTCGCGGGGTCGTCCAGAAATCGTTTGATTTCAGCGAGGCTGAGGCGATGGCGCGACTGCATCTGCTGAATCAGCCGAATGCGCTCGATGCAGCCCGGGTCGTAGTAGGCCATGTTGCGGGAGGTTTTACGGGGCGCCGGCAAAAGCCCCTGGCCGACGTAGAAAAGAATCGTCGACTTCGGCAGGCCGGTGGCTTTCGTGATCTGGTTCATGCGAAGCCCAGCGGCCGGCTGTTCGGGGGGGCGGCCCGCGACAGGCTTGGTACGCGGAACATGACCCGTTCGCACCTCTGTTTTCTTCACAAATCGCCTCGGGCCAACAGGTGAAAAGAGATTGTCGTATTCAAGCAATACCAAAAATATATAAAAGTGTCAAGTGTCGCTTAATGCTTTATTTAAGGAGTGGTTTCCGGTTCGAGCAACCCTGATCGCCGGTCGGCCTGAAGTCGATGCGAAAAATTACCGCCTTCAGGCCGACCGGCGTAACAGGGCCTTCCGTCATGGTGGGCTGCAGCTATACGGCGGTTGGTTTTTTACGCCAGGCGCAGATCGTCCCGCAGGGCATAGAGGAAGGGACCGGCGGTCTTCGCGGAACAGGATTTTTATTCAAAAGCCGCGGTGGTCCGGGGTGCGTGATCCGGCTACCCTCCCTTCGACTTCCGCGCGGGGATGGCTGTGGAAAAATCCGGGGCCAGTGCTTCGATGGGCCGGATGATGTCCCGCAGTTTGGCCGTTGCCGGCGAGTCGGCGGTATGCTGGATGAAGGGGCGGCCCTCGTCGCAGCAGACGGCGATCTGGGGGTCGATCGGGATGGAACCCAGAAACGGGACGTTCATGTCCAGGGCGATGCGCTGCCCCCCGCCCGTGCGCAGAATCGGGGTGAGGGCGCCGCAGTGCGGGCAGGCGAAACCGCTCATGTTCTCAACCACGCCGATGACCGGCACCTTCAGCTCCCGGCAAAAGGTGATGGATTTGCGCACGTCCACCGCCGCCACTTTTTGGGGGGTGGTGACGATCACCGCCCCGTCCACCCGGCCGATCAACTGGCAGACCGAGAGGGGCTCATCCCCGGTGCCCGGGGGCGAGTCGACGACCAGGAAGTCGAGATCCCCCCAGGCAACGTCTTTCAGGAACTGTTTGATAGCCCCCATCTTCAACGGTCCGCGCCAGATAACGGCCTCGTCGGGATTGCGCAGGAAAAAACCCAGCGACATGACCTTGAGACCCTCGACGTCGATGGGGAGCAGCTGTCCCTGATCCCCCTCCGGGCTGCGGTTCTCCAATCCCAGCATGGTCGGGATGCTCGGTCCGTGGATGTCAACATCGAGCAGGCCTACCCGCTTGCCGGCCAGCTTCAGCGCCACGGCGAGATTGACGGCCACGGTGCTTTTCCCGACCCCGCCCTTGCCGGACATCACCAGAATTTTGGAACGAATCCGGCACAGCCTCTCCTGGAGCCTGCGTCGGTCCTGAAAGTCCTGGTCGCTTTCACCCGACTGGCGCGTTCGGGCGGAGCAGGAAGAGTCTTTGCAAGCGTCGCAGGTGGATTCTTTTAAAGGGGCGCGGTCGAGCTTCTTTTGATGTGGTGTATTCACGGGTTAAATCTCTCCTGTTGGATTGGATGGGTCAAGATGACGGGTCTCAGCCGGAGGCTCGCCGGCCGGGGGAGCTTCGAACGGTCTCGTAGAATACGGAATGTTCCCGCCGCACGGTCACGGCCTCCCCCCGGTCGCAAAGATCGGCCAGGCGCTTGGCGCTCTCGTGGATGTGCAGGCCGAGGCCGGCCGCGACGCCCTCCGCGGTACAGGGCCGGATGCGGATCAACGCGAGGATGTCCGCATCCGTCGCGGAGCCGGCGGCCGCCGCCGTCCCGCCGGCGAATCCCTCGCTGATCACCTCGGCCGCGGGGTCGAACAACGCGGCCAGGGCGGCCAGCCGTTCGGGGGGCACGGAACGAGCGCCCTCCTCGGAAGGGGGCCGCGAGACCGTGTTCAGTTGGACTTTCGCAGGCCTTATGTGTCGAATCCGGTCGGCCAGGCGCTGGACCTCCTCAGGGGTTCCGGTGACGCCCTCCAGCAGGAAAACCTCCAGCCAGACGGGCTTGCGGAACCGTCGGGTGAATTCGGCGATGCCGTTCACCATGGCTTCGAATTCGATCTTCGAGTGCGGGCGGTTCACCTGTTGAAATAGCCCTGCATCGCCGGCATCCAGAGACGGCAGCAGCAGATCCGCCTCCATCAACGACGCCTGGACGTCGAGCGACCACAACATCGACCCGTTGGTGATCACGGCCACCGGCACTCTGGTCATGCGCTTGATGCCCTGCACCACCTCCCCGATCCCAGCGTGCAGCGTCGGCTCACCCGACCCCGCCAGACTCACGAAATCCGGGAGCAGGGGGCCGGCGAGTTTCGCCTCCACCTCGGCCAGCAGATCCCCCACCGGCACATAGTCATCTAACCGGATGGTCAGGTTCGTGGTGCGCCCCAGCTGGCAGTAGACGCAGTCATACGTGCAGGTCTTGAAAGGCACGAGATCCACGCCGAGCGACCGGCCGAGCCGGCGGGAGGCCACCGGGCCGTAGACATATTTGTAACGCTTGGTCCTCATGGACGCCCGCCGCCGCGCCCCATGCCGCGGCCCATTCCTCTGCCGCGGCCGCTGCCGCCCCCCATCCCCCGGCCCCCGCCGGCCAATCCTCGGCCGGTGCCGCGGCCTGTGCCGGCAGCCCCGTCGGCCCAATTCGGATCTCTTGCAGGGCCTTTTGGAGAAAATGGCCGCGGACCGGATGCGGCGGCAGCCGGAGGTCGATAGGAACGGGTCGATTCGCCGGCTTTGAAGCGTTCGATCGCCTCGCGTGCCGTTCCCGTGCATCCCGACACGATCGCGATTCCGGCCGCCTGCAGGGCCTTTTGCGCATTGGGGCCGCAGCTGCCGGTCAACAGGTGGCTGATGGCCCGGCCGGCCAGCAGTTCGGCTGCCTGGATGCCTGCGCCTCCCGGGGCGGCGCGGCCGGCGTTCTCGATCGCCTCCACGTCGAGCGTCTCCGTGTCGACCACCAGGATGAACGGGCACCGTCCAAAGCGCGGGTCGATCCGAGAATCCAGGGAGGGTCCTTCAGTGCTGATAGCCACTCTCATTTTCATTCTCCTTTGCCGCCTTCTGATACCGCTTGGATTGCGAGCGCCGGCGGGCGGTCTCTTTTTTGCGCATTTCGGAGCGAGACGCGGCAGGGGGGCGCTCACTGCGAGCCCCCGGCATCTGAAAGCAGGCGTCCGCGAGCGTCCCGGCCAAAAATGCCTCGACCAGAGCCTCGAGGTCTCCGCAGACGAACCCCTTGACTTTTATTCCCGCTCCGATCAGTGCGTTTTCCAGCGTCCGGGAGACCGCCCCACAAAGCACCAACTCGGCTCCCAGCCCGGCCACCTCCTGCGCCCTGCGGACCGGGTCGAGGCTCGCCAGCCTGAAGTTGTCCCGCCGCCGCTCCCGCCCGCGTTCGATGTCGATGACCACGATGGCGTCGGATGCGTCGAACACCGGCGATACACGTCCTTTCCAGTGCGGGATAGCGATCTTCATTGCCATCAAACCGTGGCAAGGTTCATGCCAATGCACGCGGGTGTCATAACTGATTGATCCCCGAAAGTTAGATGGGCGGCGGTGCAGGCCGGTTGACATTAGTGTTGCAGCATGCAATTAATTCAGTATTTTCAGTGTGCATTTCGCACGACTGCCAACTTCATCAGCGAGGCTGCCGCATGGGCCATGGACCTAAATCCATCATACAGGATGTCATCTTGGATTCGATCAACGAGGGGGTCTTCACGGTGGATCTTGAATGGCGCATCACCGCCTTCAACCGTGCAGCCGAGAGAATCACCGGGATCAGACGCCAGGATGCCATCGGCAAGTGCTGCTGCGACGTTTTCCATGCCGATATCTGCGAGAAAGAGTGCGCCCTGAGGAAAACGTTTGAAAACGGCAAACCGGTAGTGAACGCAACCGCCCACATCATCACCAGCCAGGGTCGCCGCGTGCCCATCCGCATTTCCACCGCGATTCTGAAAAATGACACCCGCCGGGTGATCGGGGGGGTGGAGACGTTTCAGGACCTCAGCCAGGTCGAGCAGCTGCAGAAGCAGCTCGAGGGCCGCTTCACCTTCGAGGACATCGTCGGCCGCAGCCCCGCCATGACGCGGCTTTTCGAACTGCTGCCGCAGATATCCGCGAGCAGCAGCAGCGTCCTGATAGAAGGTCCCAGCGGAACCGGAAAAGAGCTGTTTGCGCGCGCCATCCACAATCTCTCCCCGCGCCGCAAAAGGCCGTTTGTCGCCGTCAACTGCGCCGCGCTTCCGGACACGCTGCTGGAGAGCGAACTGTTCGGGTACAGGGCCGGCGCCTTTACGGACGCTCGGCGCGACAAGGCCGGCCGCTTCGTTTTGGCCGAAGGCGGGACGATTTTTTTAGATGAGATCGGCGACGTTTCCCCCGCGCTCCAGGTGCGGTTGCTCAGAGTGCTGCAGGAGCGCGTGGTGGAGCCTCTGGGCGCAGTGCGGCCCGTTCCGGTCGATGTGAGGGTCGTGGCGGCCACCAACAAAGAACTGGCCAAGCTCGTAAAGGAAGGAAAGTTCCGCGACGACCTATACTACCGCATTCGTGTCATCCACCTCCATCTGCCGAATCTGCGGCAGCGCCGCGAAGACATCCCCTTGCTGGTCGGTCACTTGGTGGCAAAGTTCAACCGCCTGCAGGGCAAGGACATCGCCGGGGTTTCGGTGGAAGCCATGGCCCGCCTCATGGATTACGATTTCCCGGGCAACGTCCGGGAGTTGGAGAACATCGTCGAGCAGGCGTTCGTGCTCTGCCGAGGAGGCATCATCGAACTGCACCATCTGCCGCCCGAGCTGCGCCCGGCGCCCGGCGGCCCGGCGGAGGCCGTCAACCCGATGAGCTTGCAGTCCATGGAAAAGCTCATGATCGCCGAAGTTCTTCGGCGCTATCAGGGCGACCGGCGGCGGGCTTCGCGGGAATTGGGCATCAACCCCAGCACCCTCTATCGGAAGATCAAAAGCCTGGGGGTGGAGGTGCCTGAAAGCGACGGTCGACACCGCCGAAAGCAATAGTGCGGGTTGCAATCATGCTGCCTGCCCTGCCTTGATCGTCCCGCTGCCTCGCACACCCTTTTTTCGTTTTAACACCCCGATCTGACATTTTATTTTTCTGACAGTCACGTGCGGCGGCCAGATGGCATGCGCCTTGCTTTTCATTCAGCGTCGCTTCCCGATTCGCTCCAATAATAATTCGGTCGCGCTGCCGCCGGTTTGATATGTTGCGCTCAGGCGGCAGGGTCGGCTTTGATATTTCCGGTGCGCCGGTTAACGTTGCCACTAAAGGAGGAGATCCGATGGAGGAGGGTGTTATTCGGGTTGGCGGTAACAAGCGGTCGACGTTCATCGACCAGGTCAAGGCCATTCTGCCGGAGGGGGGCAATCTCAGCCTCTGTCTCACCTGCGGCGCGTGCTCCTCCGGCTGCCCGGCCACGGGGCTCGAGGGGATGGACCCGCGCAAGTTCCTGCGGATGGCCGCGCTCGGGCTGGACGAGGAGATCCTCAAGTCTGACTGGGTGTGGATGTGCACCATGTGCCAGCGGTGCATCTATGTTTGCCCCATGAAAATCGACATCCCGCGGCTCATCTACAACGCCCGGGCCAGCTGGCCCCGGGAAAAACGGCCCAAGGGCATTTTAGGCTCCTGCGACATGGCCCTGCGCAACGAGAGCTGCAGCGCCATGGGCGCCTCGCCCGAGGACTTCCGGTTTGTCGTGGAGGATGTGCTCGAGGAGTACCGGGAGGAGCAGCCGGAGTTCGCCGACATGCAGGCGCCGATCGACAAGGTGGGGGCCGAGTTTTTTCTGAATCAGAATTCCAGGGAACCGGTGACCGAACCCGACGAAATGGTGCCCCTATGGAAAATCCTGCACCTCGTCGGGGCCGACTGGACTTACGGCTCCAAGGGGTGGGGCGGTGAAAACTACTGCATGTTCCTTGCGGACAACGATGCGTGGAAGCACACCACCGGCCTTGCGGTCAAGCAGGCGAACGATCTGGGGTGCAAGGTCTTTCTCAACACCGAGTGAGGGCACGTGACCTTCTCAGTCCTGGAAGGACTGAAAAAGTTCAACCTCGAGCACAACTTCG
>JALOOU010000019.1 GCA_025454255.1 Desulfobacterales bacterium
GCGTCGCAGGTGGTGAGCTCGCGGGGCTCGGGCATCTCCTTCTCTTTTTTCTTGGAGATGAGTTCTTTTTTGTCTTCCATGCGAATTGCCTCCCTTCGTGGAGAGATTGAAACGTTTGGACCGGAGTGGCTGATGGGTTGAAAACCTACTCGAATAGCAGGAAATATTCGAGATGATCCCGACCTTGAATGCCTACGGTAAATAAAACGGTTTGTCAAGGGCCAGGCCCATCCCTGGCGTAGGGCCGTTTTTTCTCTTGTCTGTCTGCGGGTTTCGTGTTTAGGTAAAAATCTGTGGCACGGGGCCCAACCCGCGCCAGCGCACCTGAATCGAGGCGCGGCCGTCAAACGGCCGCTTAGCCGGAAAGGACACTGCCATGTCGGATGTGGAGGCCAAAGGCCCTGCGGAGGATCAGAACCCACCCGGTGTAAAGGTCTACTCCCTGAGCACCTGCAGCCACTGCAAAGCCGCCAAGAAGTTCCTGGGGGAGTGCACCATCAAGTACGAGTTCGTCGATGTCGACCTGCTGGAGGGCGACGAGCGCAAGGCCATCATCGAGGACGTCAAGAAGTTCAACCCGCGCTGCTCGTTTCCCACCGTCATCATCGGGGAGAAGGTCATCGTCGGCTACAAGGAGCAGGAGATCAAGGAGGCGCTGGGCCTGGCATGAACGCGCAGCAGCTCTACGACATGATGAAGAAGGTCCAGGAGGCGAAAGGCTATTTTTTCAACACCGACCGCGAGCGGGTCATGGAGCTGCTCGCAGCGCTGCTCTTGAACAAGCAGCGCTACGGGTACATGGGCTGCCCCTGCCGCCTGCTCTCGGGCAACCGCGACCAGGACCGGGACATCATCTGCCCCTGCGTCTACAGCGTGCCGGACATCGCCGAGTACGGCAGCTGCTACTGCAACCTGTACGTATCGCGGGAGTGGAACGAGGGCACGATCCCCCGCGACTACGTTCCCGAGCGCCGCCCCCCCGAAAAGATGGGCTTTTAATGCCGGTACCGGGCAACCATTCGAAGCTGCCGATTCGTGGCCGCCACCAGTCGATGGCGTCGTTCCAGGGTCAAGATCAAGGCGCGCGAATTCCGTGTCGCTGGCCGCCACCATTCGATGGCGTCGTTCCAGGGTCAAGATCAAGGCGCGCGAATTCCGTGTCGCGAGGCGTACGTTGAGTACGCCGCAGCGACCACGGGATGAAGCGCAACGCAGAGATTGGCCCTGCAACGGCGCCATCATCCGAACTCGTCGTAGGCGATCATCTCCGGGTCCACGCCCGCAGAGGTAGTACTCGATTTCCGTGGGGTCTTCGTGCCGGCTGAGGTAGAGGTCGTGGGCCACCTTGTGGATATAGCCCACCGGGCCGTCCCAATGGTCTTCGGGCAGCGGCTCGGACAGAGCCACGGTGTAGGTGAAATTGGGAAACTGCTCGGCCAGCCGTCTGAACTCCGCATCGTAGATCATCTCCGCCCGGGAGCGGGCGCCGTACCAGAAGCTGATCCGGCGGTTGGTCTGCACCCGCGAGAGCTGGTCGAAAATGTGGCTGCGCATGGGGGCCATGCCGGCCCCCCCGGCGAGGAAGCACATCTCCCGCCGGGTCTCCTTGATGAAAAACTCCCCGAATGGCCCGCTCAGGACGACCGGGTCCCCCGGCTTCAGGCTGAAGACGTAGGAGGACCCCACCCCGGGGGGCAGATCGCCGCTTGCGCCCGGCGGGGGCGTAGCGATGCGGATGGTGAAGCGCAGCAGGTCCTCGGAGGGGGTGTTGGCCATGGAATAGGCCCGATACACCGGCTCGTCGGTTTTGGCCACCAGGCTCCAGAGCTTGTAGCGGTCCCACATCGACCGGTAGGTCTGGGGGATGTGGAACTCTTTGAATGAGGCGTGGTAGCGGGGGATGTCGATCTGGACATAGGCGCCGGACTTGAAGTTGAGCGCCTGCCCGGGCTCCAGCTGCAGGATCAGCTCCTTGATGAAGGTGGCCACGTTTTCGTTTGACACCACCGTGGCATTGTACTTCTTGATGTTGAAGATCTCCTCCGGGATGCGGACCCGCATGTCCTCCTTGACCTTGAGCTGGCAGGAGATGCGGATGCCCTCCAGGCGCTGCTTGCGGGTGAGGTGGGCCAGCTCCGTCGGCAGTACGTCCCGCCCCCCCGACTCGACCTTGCACTTGCACAGCCCGCAGGAGCCGCCCCCGCCGCAGCCCGAGGGCAGGTAGATCTTGTTTTCCGCGAGCGCCGCGAGCAGCGTGCGGCCGCTCGGAACCAGGATGCTCTTCTCCGGGTCGTCGTTGATGACGATCCGCCGCTCGCCCTTCTGCACTACCCGGGACTCCACCAGGAGCAGAATCCCGACCAGAACGACGATTACCCCGGCGAAGACCGCGGTGCTGACGAGGTATTCGTTCAAATGGAGACCCCCGCAAATAGCATGAAGCCGATGGCGATCAGGCCGGTGACGATCATGCTCTGCCCGAAGCCCTGCAAGCCCGCGGGCACATCGGCATAGCGCAGCTTCTTCTGAATGGCCGCCATGGCGATGATGGCCAGGCACCAGCCGGTACCCGACCCGGCCCCGTACACCAGGGTCTCGGCGAAGGTGTAGCTGCGCTCGACCATGAAGAGCGAAGCGCCCAGGATGGCGCAGTTGACCGTGATCAGCGGCAGGTAGACGCCCAGCCCCGTGTAGAGCGCCGGGGAGTAGCGGTCGATGACCATCTCCAGCACCTGCACGATCGCCGCGATCTGGGCGATGAACAGGATGAGCTTCAAGAAGCTCAGGTTGATCTCAGGCAAGCCGGCCCAGGCCAGCGCCCCGGGCGCCAAAAGGAGGTTGTAGATCAGCCAGTTGACCGGGGTGGTGAGCGCCATGACGAAGATGACCGCCACCCCCAGCCCGGCGGCGGTCTTGAGGTTGCGCGAAACCGCCAGAAACGAGCACATCCCCAGGAAATAGGACAAAAGGATGTTGCCGACGAAGATGGAGTTGACGCCGATGCTGATCAGGTTTTCCACCGCTATTTTCTCTCCAGCAGGGTGTGCTCCAGCCAGACGAAAAGGCCGATCATGATGAAGGCGCCCGGGGCCAAAACCAGCAGGCCGTTGTTCACGTAGCCGGCCTGGTAGAGCGCCTCCGGGATCACCGGGTAGCCCAGCACCCGCCCGGAGCCCAAAAGCTCCCGCAAAAAGGCCACCCCCACCAGGACCGAGGCGTACCCCAGCCCGTTGGCCAGCCCGTCGAGAAAGGCCCGCGCCGGCGGGTTGTTCATGGCATAGGCTTCCGTGCGACCGAGAACGATGCAGTTGGTGATGATCAGGCCGACGAAGACCGAGAGCTGCTTGCTCACGTCGTACATGAAGGCCTTGAGCAGTTCGTCGGCGATGATCACCAGGGTGGCGATCACGGCCACCTGTACGATAATGCGGATGTTGCGCGGAATGCTCGCCCGCAGCAGAGATACGATCAGGTTCGAGCAGGCCACCACCAGCGTCAGTGCGAGGCCCATGACGATGGCCGTCTGCATCTGGACCGTCACCGCCAGCGCCGAGCAGATGCCCAAGATCTGCTTGGAGATGGGGTTGGCCTTCCAGAGGGCCTTGAGGATCTCCTTGTAGGCGACCGTGCGCTTGACGACCGCCCAGGGTTTGGCCACAGCGCCGTTCATGGGGTCTCCTTGCGGTTTCAGTTCAAGGTGGCGGGGGAGGGCAGCCCCAGCTCGGTCAGCAGGTTCTTGCGGAACTTGACCGCCACCGGCTCGTAGCGGCGCAGGGTGTCCTTGATGCCGGCGGCGAGATACTTTCCGGTGAGGGTGGCGCCGCTGATCCCGTCCACGTAGTTCGCCTGTTTCTCCTTGGAGACCGCCTCCTCCGCCCGGCCCTTGGCGATGCCGACCGAGACGAATTGGCCCTCCCGGGTGACGATCTTCTTGCCGACCCAGTTGTCGCGGAACCAGCGCTTTTCGATCTCCCCCCCCAGGCCCGGCGTCTCGGAGTGCTGATAGACGGCGAAGCCCTTGACGGTGGCCCCGTCGCGCTCCAGAGCCAGATAGGCATGGATCGGCCCCCAGAGACCGCGCGCATCGATCGGGACGATGTAGCCGAGGATCTCCTCGCCCGCGACGCTGAGGTAGATGGGAAGGCCGGCGGCATCTTTGGGCGAATCGGCCCTCTCCAGGATGCGGCCCACCGGATCCACCTGCAACTCGCGGATGCGCTCCCGGTAGAGCCGCTCGATGTCGGCGGCGGAATAGTCGCGCTCCACCGACAGCAGCCCCGCCGCCCGCAGAACGTTGCGGTGGCGGTCGATCAACACGTTGCGCTCCTGCCAGGGCCTCAAGCCGCTCGAGGCGGCCGTCAACAGCAGGCTGCAGACGATGCACAGGGCCAGGGCGAACAGGAGGCTTTTGAGGTTACCGGACATTGGGCACCCGTTTTTTGAGGCGCATTTTGACCTGGACCTCGTCCAACAGCGGCGCAAAGCAGTTCATGAAGAGGATGGCGATCCCGATCCCCTCCGGGAACGCGGGGTTGAACACGCGCATCAAAACGGTCAGCATGCCGATCAGAAACCCGTAGACCCAGCGCGCCCCCGGCATGGCGGGCGCTGAGACCGGATCGGTGGTCATATAGGCGATGCCGAAGGCCGCCCCGCCCACCAGCAGGTGATGCAGCGGACTGAGGTGAAGATAAGGTGATGAGCCCGGCCCCGCAACCAGGTTGAGCAGCCCCGCCGTCGCCAGAAACCCGAGGATGTCGCCCAGGATGATGCGGTGGTCGGCCACCCCCACCGTGATCAAAAATAGGGCGCCGAGGATGCAAAGGAAGGTCGCCGAGGCGCCGATCGAGTCCGGGTAGAGCCCGAAAAAGAGCTTGGCCGTGCTGTAGCCGGCATCCACCCAGGCCTGGGGCACGCTGCCGGTTTCGGTGGCCGCCGCCACGGCCAGCGGGGTCGCGCTGGTGAAGGCGTCCACGGGCGCTGTCCGGCCGGCGGCGAGCACCGTCCAGACGGCATCACCGGAGGTTTGGACCGGATAGGCGAAGTAGAGAAAGGCGCGGCCCGTCAGGGCCGGGTTTAAAAAATTGCGGCCGGTGCCGCCGAAGATCTCCTTGCCGATGACGACCCCGAAGGAGATGCCGAGGGCCACCTGCCAGAGGGGCTGGGTCGGCGGCAGGGTCAGCGGGAAGAGGGCGCAGCTGACGAAAAGCCCCTCGCTGATCTCGTGCTTGCGCACGGTGGCGAACAGGGCCTCCCAGAAATACCCCACGGCGTAGGTGACCACCACCATCGGCACCACTACCTGCAGCCCCTTGGCCACCACCGGCCATAAATCCGGCGGCAGGCCGGAGGCGAGGTGCGACTGGTACCCGACGTTGAAGACACCGAAGGCGTAGTGCGGCAGCAGGGCCACGACGACCAAAAACATGAAGCGCTTGACGTCGAGGCGGTCGCGGACCATCGGGCTCGCCGTGGTCACGTGGGGCGGGGGGTAGAAGATCGATTCGATGTTTTCGTAGACGAAATAGTATGTTTCGAAGCGGCCGCCTTTTTCGAAGTGGCGGCGCTGGGAGTCGAAAAATCGGTTGATCGGGTTCATGGGCTCACGCGATGTCGTCGTAGTAGGCTTCCCGGGCGCGGCGCAGGGTCTCGAGCAGGTCGATCTTGGACGGGCAGACGAACGCGCACAGGCCGCACTCCACGCAGTCGAGCAGGCCGTGGGATAGGGACTCCTCCACCTCCTCCGCCAGAGCGGCCTTGTAGGTCAGCTGCGGCAGGATGTCCACCGGGCAGACCCGGGCGCAGAAACCGCACTGGATGCAGGCCCGCAGCCCCCCGTGCCGGTTGCAGCTCATGCTGCGGTCGCGCGGGGAAGTGAACGAGGATAAAAAGGTCCGCGAGTAGCTGGTGGCCTCGCGCCCCGGCAGCATCCATCGGAAGGCAGGGGGGCTCTCGGCGCCCTCGGCCAGATAGACCAGCGACGTCTCCCCCGCATTCAGAAAGGAGTCCATCGGCGCCGGCTGCCCGCTGAAGACCCCGCCGGCGACGCATCGGATTCCGGCGGCCGGCACCTCGCCTGCGCCCAGGGCGGCGATGGGCGCTCCGATACGGGCTCTGACGTGCCGGGGGGTTTGCGCGCCGGGCCCCGCGATGACCAGCGTCTGCTCGGTGGGCAGGCGCCCTTCCTGCAGAAACTGCCCCAACAGCAGCACCCCCTGCCCGGAGATGAACCAGGAGTGGTTTTCCGCGGCGGATCGTTTCGTGCGGTAGAGCAAAACCCCGGGGTCGTGCGCGGGGTAGTTTCCGGTGTAAAGATGGGTGATGCGACTCCGGAGCCCATTGATGGCCGCAGCGTTTTCCTTGGCGAGGGAGACGTTGACCGGGGCGTCGGCTGCCCGTTCGAGGGCCCGCAGCCCGAACTCGAAGAGATCCTCGCACCCCCTGAGGTAGACCGGCGGCAGCGGGTGGAAGGGATCGAGGTTGTCCAGGTGGACGAAGAGCGCCGGGGGCCGGGCCTCCCTCCGGGCGGCATCGCGGAAGGGAAGCTCCCGGACGAGCGGCCAAAGGCCTCCCGCCATGAGCCGGTCGATCAGGTCGAGCCGATCGATCCTCTCAAGCTCCCCGCGATCGATCGGCCCGAACTCCTCGAACGCCTCTTGTTCGTCCAGATCAACGACGATGTGGCGCACCAACCGCCGGGGGCCCAGGCTGACGGCGCTCACCGTACCGGCCCCGGGCGACCGGTAGAAAACGCCGGGGTGCCGTTTGTCTTCGAAAAGGACGGAGCCCACCTTGACCCGGTCGCCGACCTTGACCGTGAGGCGGGGCTTGACGAACCGCAGCCGTTCCGGCACGACGGCGACCCGCGCCGGCCGGGGCAGAACCTCCACCTCGGCCGCCGGCGCGCCGATAAGTCTCAGCTGGTAGCCTTTTTTGATGTGCACGGTATTCATGCGATGCGACTCCCTCAGCGTTTCGGCCTATACCACGGCTGCCGGGCGCATTTCAACCCGCCGCCGGGCCGGCGGCGCTGCCGCCGTCGGCTGTCACCAATTAGTCTTGACTTTTTCTCTCCTCCGGACAATGTTTCGTTTTTAGCCGGGATAAAACCACGTTGATGCCCGCAGGAGCGCCCACAAGGAGGATTCCATGGACAAGATCGTCAAAAAGGAAGTCTGCCGCTGCGTGAACTGCGGAAACGAAGCCGAGATGGTGTTCACCTGCACGCTGCCCGAAGCCGAGGCTGCCCCCGGCGTCCAGGCAACCGCGATGACGCCTGGCACCGCAACCGCGAAAACCCACGTCAAAGCCAAGGGCACCTGTTCGCATTGCGGCAATGAGGCCGACATGTGGATTGACGTCTAACCACCTGATCCAGAGGGTCCGCGCATGGAAGAAGAGTGCAAGATCACCTTGAACACCGGGCTGCGGGGGGTGACGATCGCCAACACCCGCATCTGTGAAGTCGACGGCAAACGCGGCCGCCTGATCTACCGCGGCTACCTGATCCAGGACCTGGCGCAGGCCAGCTACGAGGAGGTCGTCTACCTGCTGCTCTACGAGCGGCTGCCGACGACCGCTGAGCTGAAGTCGTTTTGCTCCGTGCTGGCGTCCGAACGGGGCATCCCGCCCGAAGTGGTGGCGGCGTTGCAGACCCGTCCGGTACACGCGCACCCGATGGACATCCTACAGGCGGCGGTGCCCCTGCTCGCCCACCACGATCCCGACCTCGCGGAGACCTCGCGGCAGGCCTCCCTGCGCATGGCGCACCGGCTGATCGCGAGGTTTCCGACCGTTCTTGCGGCCTGGCACCGCATTCGCAGCGGGAAGCAACCGGTGGCGCCGTCGAACGAACTCGGCCACGCGGCCAATTTTCTCTACATGTTGAACGGCCAGGCCCCGGACGACACCGCGGCACGGGCCATCGACACCGCGCTGGTCCTGCACGCCGAGCACGCGTTCAACGCCTCCACCTTTGCCGCCCGTGAGGTCGCCTCCACCCAGGCGCACATTTACGCCGCGGTCGCCGCCGGCGTGGGCTCGCTCTCCGGGGCCCTGCACGGCGGGGCCAACGCCAAGGTCATGCAGATGCTGTTGACCCTCGGCAGCGCCGACAAGGTGGCGGATTTCGTCAACGCCGAGCTCGATGCGGGGCGCAAAATCTTCGGCCTCGGGCACGCGGTCTACGATGTGGACGACCCCCGTGCCCACATTCTGGCCCCCATGTCCAAGGCCCTGGGCGAGCTCTCCGGCAACCCCCGCTGGTATGAGATGTCCGCCCAGATCGAAAAAACCGCCAAGGATATTTTCCGCCGGCGCAAAAACGCCGACATCCCCGTAAACGTCGATTTCTACAGCGCCTCGCTTTACTACTATTTAGGCATCCCGGTGGATTTTTTCACCCCGGTCTTTGCCATCGCTCGGGTGGCCGGCTGGGCGGCGCACGTCATCGAGGAGCAATTCGCCGGGGCGGCGCCCAAACCCGTGCTCTATCGCCCGGAGTCAGAATACGTCGGCGATTACTGCGGGCCGGAGGTGTGCGAGTTCACCCCCCTCGACCAGCGCGCGCCGCGCGGATGAGGTTTCGGCGAGGACCCCAGCGAAGGGCGGTTTCGGCCTTGCAGAATCCACAGCAGGTACGCAGGACCCGGCAGCGCGCGGTGATCCTGGAGGAGTTGCGCCGGGTCGACAGCCACCCCAGCGCCGACGAGCTGTATCTCATGGTCCGCAGGCGCCTTCCGCGCATCAGCCTGGGGACCATCTACCGCAACCTCGACATTCTGACCGAGGCGGGCGAGATCAGACGCATCGATTCGGGCAGCACCCTGAAGCGCTTCGACGGCACCACCGCCCCGCATCATCACATTCGCTGCGTGCGCTGCGACCGGATTGCAGACGCCCATATCGAGGTGAAGATAGACATCGACGAGCGCATTCAACGCCTCACGGGCTTTCGCATCCTCGGCCATCACGTGGAGTTCTTAGGGCTCTGCCCCCGCTGCCACACCCAACCCGCAGCGCAACCGAGCCTGGCGCCGGAAATCCCCACTGCTCCGGTCACCCGCACCTAAGTGGTTGATCGCGGGCCCCCGCCCGGGTTGACAAACCGAGGCCGGCCCCATAGTTTCACAGTCAAGCGGAAAGCGCGATAGCCTGCAGGGCCGGGCTCCTCGGGCAATTTCTCCGTCCCGGCTCGCGCCGGCCGAGCACGCGATAGCAGCCCGATCGTTTCAAGGGCGAGTCCCGCCAAAGAAAGTCAAACGGCGATGGCGTCAAAAAAAACCGCAGCGGCCGGCAAGCACCCGGAGATGAAGATCATCGTCACCGGGGCATCGGGCTTCGTCGGCTCCCGCCTTTGCCGGGAGCTGCTCGAGCGGGGCCACCGCGTCATCGGTGTGGCGCGCCACGCCCCCGCCCGAGAGATTCGGCACAAGGGATTCACATTCGTTTCGGCGGACACCACCCGGCCGGGGGACTGGCAGGCGGAGCTGGCGGATGCGGATGCGGTCATCAACCTGGCCGGACGCTCCATTCACGGGCGATGGTCGGATGCGCTCAAGCAGGAAATTCGCGCGAGCCGGATCGTAACGACCCGCAACGTCGTGGACGGGCTGCCGCCCGGACGACCGCTGGTGCTCATCAGCGCCTCGGGCGTCGGCTATTACGGCGACCGGGGCGAGGAGCCGATCACGGAGCAGACACCGGCCGGGGATGACTTTCTGGCCCGGCTCTCGCTCGACTGGGAGGCGGAAGCCCTGCGTGCCGCCGAATCCGGGGCGCGGGTGGCGCTGGCCCGCCTGGGGGTCGTCCTCGGGCCGGGCGGCGGCGCCCTGGCCCGGATGGTTCCGGCCTTCAAGGCCTTTGTCGGCGGGCCGATCGGAAGCGGACGCCAGTGGTTCCCATGGATCCATCTGGACGACCTTACGGCCGCCGTCGCCTTCATTCTCGATCGCCCCGACATCAGCGGGCCCGTCAACCTCTGCGCCCCCCATCCCGTGCGCAACCGCGACCTCGCGCAGGCGTTGGGAAGCGCCCTGGGGCGCCCGGCGGCTTTGCCCGCGCCGCCGATCATGCTGAGGCTGCTCCTGGGCGAATTCGCAGGGGTGCTGCTCGGCAGCCAGCGGGCGCTGCCGCAAAAGCTGACGGCGAGCGGTTTCACCTTCACGCATCCCGAGATCCAGTCGGCCGTCGCGGCCGTCCTCGCGGGTGCCGCGGTGAAATGAGGAGGCGGCCAACCGATCCCATGCCCGCGCACCAGGCCACCGCCAAACGCCTCTCCTGGAACGTCAACGGCCTGCGGGCGGCGCTAAAAAGGGGCTTTGCGCTAGCGGTGCAGCTCCTGGATGCAGTTCTCATCGCCATGCCCGGGCCCAATCACTGCCCGGTCGGTTGGGTGCGGAACGTTTAACCCCGGTTGTGGAGATGCGAGGAGCGGTTGGACCCGCGGCGAATCACGGCCATTTTCGGAAGCCCCCGGCGCAAGGGGAACACCGCGCGGCTGCTGGAGCGGGCGGTCGCCGGCGCCCGCGAAGAGGGCGCCACGGTCGACACGATCGTGCTGCGGGACCTCAACCTCTCCCCCTGCCTGGAGATTTACAGCTGCCGGCATACCGGGGAGTGCCGCATCCGCGACGATTTTCAAGGCGTGCGGGACCGGGTGCTGGGCAGCGCAGGGCTCATGCTGGCATCCCCCATATTCTATTATGCGGTCACGGCCCACACCAAGATTCTGATGGACCGCTTCCACTCCCTGTGGGTCAAGAAAAACTGGGCGGACCCGCTGCAGGCGCCCTCAACCGCCGCCCGCCGCAAGGGCCTTTTCATATCGGCCGGCGCCACGCACGGCAAGAAGCTCTTCGACGGTGCGCTGCTCAGCGTGCGCTATTTTTTCGACACGCTGGAGACGGACCTGTGGAAACACCTTCTCTTTCGCGGGTTGGAATACGAGGATGACATCCTGAAGAACCCCGACTATCTTCAGCAGGCCCATCGGGCCGGAAAGGAACTTGCCCGGGCGCTGCGGGTCGATGCCCCGGCCGCACCCGGCGCCTGAACCGACATGAAACTGCGCTTCGAACCGATCGCCATCGACCGGCAACACGACTACCTCAGGCTCCTGGCGCACTGCCCGCAAGTGGCCTCGGACTACAGCTTCATCAACTTGTGGGCCTGGGCCGAAGAGTACGGCCTGTCGTGGGCCTGGGACGGGCGGCTGGTGTGGATCCGACAGACCCGCCCGCAGCAGGCCCTGTGGGCGCCGGTCGGCGCCTGGGGAGAGGTGGTCTGGGACGAGGCGCTGACGGCTCTGGAGGCTTCCGGCCAAAGCTTCACGCGGGTGCCCGAAACCCTGGCCGGGCTGTGGCAGCAGCAGCTGGGACCCCGGGTCCACATCGAACCGGAACGAGGGCAATGGGACTACATCTACGCGGTGAGCGACCTGGTGGAGCTGCCGGGCAACCGCTTCCACAGCAAGAAGAACCTGCTCACCCAGTTCACCAAGGCCCAGGAGTTCACCTATGTCGATTTCGGCCCGCGGGTGATCGAGCACGCCATGGCCATGCAGGCGGACTGGTGCACGTGGCGCGACTGCGAGTCCTCGGAACTGCTGTCGGCCGAAAACCGCGCCATTATGCGCATTCTGGACCGCTGGGACCGGTTCGACCGCATCCTGGGGGGGGCGATCTTCGCCAACAACATCATCGTCGCCTACACCCTTGCCGAACCGCTGACCGAGGAGACCCTGGTGATCCATTTCGAAAAGGGCTGCCCCGCTTACAAGGGCGTCTACCAGGCCATCAACCAGATGTTTCTCGCGCGCTCGGCCGGGTCCTTCCGCTTCGTCAACCGCGAGCAGGACTTGGACAACGAAGGGCTGCGCAAGGCTAAACTGTCCTACCATCCGATCGACTTTCTGAAAAAGTCGAAGGTCACGCTGATACCCTGAACGCGGTGGGAAGGCCGTCGGCCAACTGCCCCGCCGCAGTCGCTCCCGCGGCATGGCGTGCGTGGTGCCGGCGAGGGGATGGCGGCTCCGCCAGGAGAGTGTGCGATGAGCTCTGCAGTCCATCGGCAGGATCGGTGCAAACCCAGCGTCGGTCAGATTTCCCGTTTCCGGTCGCGCCTTCCCGGCGTCGCTGAGGCGATTATCGCCAGCTGCGCGGATGCCGAGTGCTACACCCACGTCGACTATGAACCGATCCCCATCCGGCAGGCGGTGGTGGCGACCATCGGCCTGCTGCGAGATCTGTTGTTTCCGGGCTTCTTCAGCCTGAACAAGGTCGACCCCGTGACGCTGCGCTACAGCACGGGCAAGACGACCGCGGAGGTCTTCGACCTGCTCTCCGAGCAGATCTGCCACAGCATCCGCCACGACTGTCTGCGCTACAACCAGGCCTGCGAGGACTGCGAGTCGCGCGGCCATGAGCTATCCCTGCGGCTGCTCGAGGAGATCCCCGCCATCCGTCGCGTGCTGGCGACCGATGTGCGCGCCATCTATGACGGGGACCCGGCGGCCAAAAGCCACGATGAAATCATCTTCAGCTACCCCGGCATCTTCGCCATCACCGTCTACCGCGTCGCCCACCGCCTGCACGCCCTGAACGTTCCCCTGCTGCCGCGGATCATGACCGAGCATGCCCACAGCGTCACCGGCATCGACATCCACCCCGGCGCCGAGATCGGCGAGCGTTTCGCCATCGACCACGGCACCGGCATCGTCATCGGCGAAACCAGCCGGATCGGGAGAAACGTGCGCCTCTACCAAGGCGTGACCCTGGGCGCGCTCTCCCTGCCGCGCAACGCCGGCGAAACCCACCGGGGCAAAAAGCGACACCCCACGATCGAGGACGACGTCATCATCTACTCCGGGGCCACCATCCTGGGCGGGGACACCGTCATCGGCGCCCGCTCGGTCATCGGCGGCAACGTGTGGATCACCGCGTCCGTGCCCGCGGACACCCTGGTGGTGATCGACCCCCCCCGGCTGATCTACAAATCACGCAACGGCGAAACACCGGTCGCAGGAGGGCGAGACGGATGAAATACGCAACATCGATCGGCAGCACGATCGGGGCGACCCCATTGGTGAAACTCAACCGCCTGGCCGCCGGCCTGCCCGGCCAGGTTTTCGCCAAACTGGAGTTCTTCAACCCGCTCGGCAGCGTCAAGGACCGCATCGCCGCAGCCATGATCGCGGCGGCGGAGCTCGAAGGCAGGATCACCCCCACCACCCGCATCGTCGAGCCGACCAGCGGCAACACCGGCATCGCCCTGGCGTTCATCTGCGCCGCCAAGGGCTATCGGTTGTGCCTGACCATGCCCGAGACCATGAGCGTCGAGCGCCGCAAACTGCTGGCGCATTTAGGCGCGGAGGTGGTGCTGACCCCCGGGCCCCAGGGCATGGCCGGCGCCATCGAAAAGGCGCGCGGGATCCTGGCCTCGGACCCAAATGCCTTCATGCCGGACCAGTTCGCCAACCCGGCCAACCCGCGCATTCACCGCGAGACCACCGCCGAGGAAATTTGGCGCGACACCGAAGGCGGCGCCGACATTCTCGTGGCCGGGGTGGGCACCGGCGGCACCATCACCGGCATCGCCCAGGTGATGAAGTCCCGCAAGCCTTCGTTTCGGGCGGTCGCCGTGGAGCCGGCCGACTCGCCCGTGCTCTCCGGCGGCGTCAAAGGGCCGCACAAGATCCAGGGGATCGGAGCCGGCTTCGTCCCGCAGGTGCTCGACCGCGCCCTCATCGACGAGGTTCTCACCGTCACCAACGATGCCGCCTTCGAGACCTCGCGGGAGCTGGCCAAAAAGGAGGGCATCCTGTGCGGGATCTCCTCCGGCGCCGCCGCCTGGGCTGCGCTCGAGGTCGCCCGCCGACCCGAGTCCGCCGGCAAGCTCATCGTGGCCATCCTCGCCAGCACCGGCGAGCGCTACATCAGCACCGAGCTGTTCCAGTCCTGAGGGCCCGGCGACGGAGGCGGCCCTTTGATCGCGGAGGACGATGGCGATGGGAACGCTGGTGGTCATGCGGTATGCGACCGATATGTTTGCGAGCCTGGCCGACCACACCTACGTTGCCTGCGGCGCGGGCGAAAAAGCATGGGGGTGCTGGGGAGGCAAAACCGGCGGAGCGGAGCTGCGCCGTGGAGCGGGCAGCACCCGGCAAGCCGATGCCATCGCCGAAGCCGACGAACGCGCCCGGATCAAATGCTACCTCATCAACGGGGTGTGCCACCAGGCGGCCAACCGCATCCTTTTTCCGGCCGGCATCACGGTCAGGGGGGCTCGCGGCTATGACGTCTCGGAGGCCCTGTTCGGAACCTACGGCAGGCCCCGCGGCCCCTTCGGTACCTGTCAGTCGCCTTTCCGCACCCATGCCGATGTCACCGGCGACCTGCCGGAGTGCGCGGAACCCCGTGCGGCACAACCGCTCGCGAGGCGCAAGGCCGCGGCGCCCTCGCCCGGGGAGCGAAAACGCGAGCGAGCCTACCTCAAGGGCGTGCTGGCCATCTACCGCGAAGACGAACGGGTGCTCGCCTCCACCAAAGGGCTGCGGGGCCCGGACCTGGCGGGCTTTCACCTGAAGCTCTTCATGTACAAAGCCCAGCACAGTTTAGGAACCCAACTGGACAAGCGCCTGGCCGCCAAGCTGAGAGCCCTGCGCTTGTCGGCCGAGTGGTCGCGCATGAAAGTCGAGGACTTGTTCGTCAACAAGGAGATGAAGGCCCAGGAGTTCGTCGATGCGCTCAACCAGGAGACGATTCTGTTTCAAGAGGCAGCGGCCAACACGCTCAAGCCCGGCCACTACCGACGGCTCTTCGGCCTGAAACCGGGCGACACGGTGGTGTTGGCGGACCCGCGCATCGTGAAGGCCGTCTATGGCTCAAAATAGGCCCGGCCGCCGCATGCGCTGTCGAGCGCAAAAGTGATCCCTGTGCGATGCCGCAAGAGCTGAACCATGGCCCTCGTCTCAGCGACGAGGAGTACGAGGCAAAAATAATCGCGCTTCACCGGGACCTGCCGCCGATGCCCTCAGCGGAACAGGACCGGCAGACGCGCCGCATGGCGTTGGACCTCGCCATCGACCACCGCCTGGGCTGCGCCTTCCCCGCCGAGCGCCGGGAGCGGCTGTGGGCCATACAGGAGCGGGTTGAAAAGAGGCGGCTGTGGCTGGCCCTCAGGCACCCGTTGCGGCGATTTTTCGCGAAGCGTTTTGCCAGAGGCGCCCAGGGCCTTGCCGGCTATCTTGTCGAGGAGTACGCTAACGTTTTGAGCCGGGCCGAGCTGGAACGTTTTTTCGGGCTCGCGGACGGGCAGCGCCCCGGCCTGCCCTTCGACACGGAACAGATCAGCAGGCCCCGCAGCGGCGGCTAGTGCCTCGCTCCGGTCTTCGACCGGCAACGCAGCCGGTGCAGATCGGGGGGGCAGGGATGCTCCCAGCGGCAGCACGGCTTGTTAAGGGTCTCCAAATTGTCAAGACATTCCCTCTAAATCCCTCCTAACCTCCCTTTGCCGAAGGGAGGGATCACCCCTCTTTGACGAAGAGGGGCCAGGGGAGATTCTGGGAACGATCTCAATTCAATTTCGAGACGATTAATAAGTGTGCGCTGCCTTCAGCGCCTGGTCGAGATCGGCGACGATGTCGTCTGCGTGCTCGATGCCGACCGAAATCCGCACCATCTCGGGCTCCACCCCGGCCTTGAGCTGCTCCGCCGGCGGCAGCTGGGAGTGGGTGGTGGTGGCCGGGTGGATGACGAGCGTGCGGGCATCCAGGATGTTCGCCAGGTGCGAGCAGAGCCTGACCGCCTCGATGAACTTTCTGCCCGCCTCAAGCCCTCCCTTCAAACCGAACCCGAAGACCGCACTGGGGCCCATGGGGAAGTACTGCTGCGAGCGGGGGTAGTCCGGGTGGCTCTTCAACCCGGCGTAGTTCACCCACTTGACAAAGGGGTGTTTTTCCAAAAAGGAGGCGACCGCCAGCGCGTTGTCGCAGTGGGCCTTGGCGCGCAGCGGCAGGGTCTCCAGCCCCTGGAGGATGAGAAAGCTGTTCATCGGCCCCAGGGCGGCGCCGATGTCGCGCATGAGACCGGTGCGCAGCTTGACGCAGAAAGCCGTGCAGGGGGTCCCTTCGAGCGAGCACAGCGCCTCCCAGAAATTGAGCCCGTGGTAGCTCGGATCAGGGGCGGTGATCTCGGGAAACTTCCCGGAGGCGGCCCAGTCGAAGCCGCCCGCCTCCACCACGGCCCCGCCGATCGAGTTGCCGTGGCCGCCGATGATCTTGGTGAGGGAGTAGACGGCGATGTCGGCGCCGTGGTCGAAGGGGTTGAAGATCGGCGGCGGGGAAACGGTGTTGTCGACGACGAAGGGGATTTTTTGCCGGTGAGCGGTGTCGGCCAGCGCCTTGAAGTCGTCGACGTTGCACTTGGGATTGCCGATGCTCTCGGTGAACACCATGCGGGTCTTGGCGTCGATCGCGGCCGCGACCGCCTGCGGATCGGCCGAGTCCACGAAGCGCACTTCGATGCCGAAGCGCTTCAGGGTGTTCTCGAAAAGCACGTGGGTCCCGCCGTAGAGGTTCGAGCCCGAGACGATGTTCTGGCCCGTTCCCGCAATGGCGGCCACCGCGTAGAAGATCGCCGACATGCCCGAAGCCGTACAGATCGCAGCGCTGCCGTTGTGGATCGCCGCCAGTCGACGCTCCAGGACATCGGTGGTGGGATTGCCGATGCGGGTGTAGATGAACCCGCTCGTGTCCCTGAGCGCGAAGAGGTCGGCCGCATGCTGGGTGTTTTTGAAAACATAGCTCGATGTCTGGTAGATCGGCACCGCGCGGGAGAGCGTCTGGGTATCCGGGGAATGACCGGCGTGAAGCACCTGGGACTCGATGTGCAGCTTGTTCTCGGCCATGGGCACACTCCTTTCTGCGAACGGGTGATGACTTCGAAAGAACCCGACCTTCTCGCCGCCGAGGGCGCTGTTCCCGCCACGCTCGCTGAGGTTCCGCCGCCGCGAAACGGGTGCACCGCGACACGCGCTGCAGCCGGACCGTGGGGTTGGGTCGTAGCGGCCTCCGCCGGAAGGTCCGGCGGTTTGCGTTCCATCTTGAATGCATCGGCAGTGATGCTGTATGCTAAGACCGAACGGTCCGATCCACAAGCTTTTTTCTGGTTTCCGGCCTCGACGGTGTGCGGGCCAGATCGATGGTGACCTATGACGCTGCGGCTCTTCTCCTTCCTGAAACGCAAAAAAGGCCCCTCGCGCGAGGAGCTGATGCGCAGCTTCAAGGAGAAGTACGACAACTTCAAGCTGCTGCTCGAGTCCAACACCGAGCTTCTCAAGATCATCTCCGATATCGAACAGAAGCTGCGCGGAAAATCCGGATTCGGCCTGCCCTACATCGAAGCCCAGACCATGCGGGCCTTTTTCCACTGCGGCCGCATGATTCAGTGCCTGGAAAAAATGTCCGGCCGCCCCTATTCCCGCCTGAAAGAGGCCTTGGCCGATATCCAGAATGCCATCAAAGGCGAGGCGCCGGCGGCCGCACGGAAGGCCTGCACCGAATACACTCTGGCCTACGCGGACATCGGACGGGAGAACGCCGAGGCGGTCGGCGAGAAAAACGCCAACTTGGCCGAGGTGGCGAACCGCATGGGGCTTCGGGTCCCGCGCGGTTTCGCCATCACCACGGCCGGCTTCGCGCGCTTTATGGACTTCAACCGGCTGACGGATGTGTTCCTGCGGCTCAAAGCCAAGGCCGACGTGATCGAGACCCAGACCATCCTGCAGGTGAGCGAACAGGCCCAGCTGTTGATCGCCGAGTCGGATGTGCCCGAGGACCTGGCGGACGCCATTCGCAGCGCCTATGACCGCATGCTGGCCGAGACCCCGGCCGCGGACCTCCCATTGCATGTTGCCCTGCGCAGCAGCGCCATCGGCGAGGATAGCGTTCTCTCCTTCGCCGGCCAGTACCTCTCCGTCCTGAACGTCACCCTCGGGCGGCTGCTTGCGGAGTATAAGAACATTCTAGCCAGTCTTTTCACCCCGCGGGCCATCGCCTATCGGCTGCACATGGGGATCCCTTTTCCCGACGCCGCCATGGCCGTCGCCTGCCTGGAAATGGTGCGATCGAAGGTGAGCGGGGTCATGTACACACGCAACCCCATCAACCCCCTCGAGAACCGGATCATCATCAACGCCGTCTGGGGCTTGGGGCCGTACGCCGTGGACGGGATCGTACCGCCCGACAGCTATGTCTTCACCAAGGACCCCGACCTCGTGCTCGCCTCCACGCGCATCCAGGAGAAATCGGCCCGGCTCGTCGCCCTCGCCGACGGCAGCCTGGCAAAGGAGGATCTGCCGCCCGAGACCAGCCGAACGGCCTGCCTCAGTGAGGAGCAGGCGCAGGGACTCGCCCGGATGGGGCTGGCCCTCGAGGCCCATTTCGGCGCCCCGCAGGACATCGAATGGGCCATGGATGCGAAGGGGGAGTTCGTCATCCTGCAAACCCGGCCGCTCCAGATCGAGACCCGCGAGGCCGCCGAGCGCGCCGCCACCAGCGGCCCCCCGCCCGGCGCCGAGCTGCTTTTGGAAAACGCCGAGGTCGCCTGCGCCGGAAGCGGCTGCGGCCCGGTGATTGTGGTTCGCTCGGATTCCGATCTGGTCGACTTCCCGGACGGCGGGGTGCTGGTGGCGGTGCACCCCTCGCCGCAGTTCGTCATGGCGATGAGCAAGGCTCAAGCCATCATCACCGACTTCGGCAGCCTGGTGAGCCACATGGCCTCGCTCGCCCGCGAGTACATGGTCCCCACCCTGATGAACACCCGCTGCGCCACCACGCGGATCCCTGCGGGCACCGAGGTCACCGTGGATGCCTACACCGGGCGGGTCTACCGCGGGCGGGTGCCGGAGCTGCTGGAGGCCGGCCCCGCTGCGGGCGGCTTCGTGATCAAGGGCCCGACCTACATGGCCCTGCGGCGCCGGGCCGACCTCATCGTACCGCTGCACCTGACCGACCCGAAGTCGCCGGAGTTCAGCGAAAAAAACTGTCGAACCCTTCACGACATCATGCGCTTCATCCACGAAAATTCCTATGCCATCGTGTTCCAGCTAGGCGATCTCGTCACCGACCGGGCCAGCATCTCCACCAAGCTCCTGGCACCGCTGCCGATCGACCTTTTCGTGATCGACATCCTGGGCGGTTTGAGCGTGGACGGGACCCGCGTGAGTTCCGTCAAACCCGAACAGGTGGTGTCGGTTCCCTTCAAAGCCCTGCTCCAAGGGATGCTGCGCGAGGATCTGGGCGCCCGGCAGCCGCGGCCGGTCAATCTGAGCGGATTTTTTTCAGTGATGTCCGAGCAGATGCTCTCTCCGGGCGGGGCCGGCAACGAGCGCTTCGGGGACCGCAGCTACGCCATCATCTCCGACAAGTACCTCAACTTCAGCTCGCGGGTGGGCTACCATTACAGCGTGCTCGACTGCTACTGCGGCAAAACCCCCGCCAAGAACTACATCCACTTCCAGTTCAAGGGCGGGGCGGCCGACGAACTGCGGCGGGGGCGCCGGGCGCGGATGATTCAAAAAGCGCTGGCCTCACTGGGGTTTTTGGTCGAAACCACGGGCGACCGGGTTTCGGCGCGCATCGCCAAACAGGACGAATCCTTCATCCAGGAAAAGCTCGACCTGCTGGGCCGCCTGCTGATCTTCACCCGGCAGATGGACATGATGATGCACACGGAAGGCCACGTAGACCAGCTGACGGAGTGCTTTCTCAGCGGCAACTACAGCCTCGACCCCTGCCGAATGAACCCGCCGCCCAGCGCTGCGTAGAAGATTCACCGCCTCGGATCGCGGCTGCGGGTAAGGCGGGGGCCGAATCGACAGCACCGCAACCTTAACGGGGTGTGAGCAGGTGCGCGAGGCGCGCAAACCCGCCCGGGCGGGCCCCCGGCCGCTGGACGGGGTCATGAACCCATTTTAGCGGCCGGGGGGATCCGCCAACGTTGACCCATAACTCGTGGAGTTCGATTGCTGGCCGGGCCGCAGCGATTTCACTGCTGCCGCAACACCGGCCGGAGGGTGTGGAAATGTCCAAATCGCCGGAAGCACGGTCGCAGGCAGAGGGGCGAAAGAGACCGTCTGGGGCTCAGCATTAGACGGGCCTGGGCACCCCGGCGAGGCTGACGCGGCAGCCGAGCTTGATGGCGCTCTCACCGGCCACCAGGGCGTCGGACTCGGTTTCGGTGCTCGCGAGCACCTGCACGGTCCCCACCGAAAAGCCGTCCTCGTTCAGCACCGCGAGATCCATCCCCGGCTCCACGCCGTGGCGGGTGCCCAAGCGGAAGGAGACGATGAATCCACCCGTTGATTTCTTGATCATGTAGATTTCGCTGGTCGATTTCGGGTCCATGATCGGATCACGGCCGGCGCCGAGCCCTGCGGGCATGACTGCACCGGATCAAAAACAAACGCAGATCAAGGCGCGGCCTGCACGGGTGCCGCCTGCAGCCGGCGTCTCAAAAAACGCCCGGCGATCAGCGTCGGGATCAGCATTCCGAAAAAGGCCTTGACGAAGACCGCCGTGAACTCATCCGGGGCGGCGGCGGCCAGATACATCGCCACGCACAGCTCGGCCAGCACCAGCAGGTTCATGACAACGGCCAGCAGCCAGTGACGCGGGTTCGAAGTTACCTCTACCTGTTCAACCGGGTCCATGGGCAATCTCCATGCGGGTATCGGGCGGTCTGCGGCCAAGTGTCGCCCCGGCCGCAGACCCGGCGCCCGTTGCTACTTCCCCTTGAAGAGGTCGGTCTGCGTCAGGTTCATGAACCGCAGCGACTTGCCTTCCTGCTTGTAGTAGATGCGCACCTCATCGCCTGCCTCCCAAGTGGAGTCAGGCAGGCCGAGATACTCTTCCCCCACCTGCACGGTCTCGAGTATCCGCTGCCGCGTCGAATAGATCGTTATGGTCTTCTTATTTCCCCGGTCGATGATGGGAAACTTCTTGCCCTTCACCCGCGCGTCGTCAGGGCTCACGTTCATGATCTTTTCAACCGGCGTGAAGTCGACCCTCTTGAAATTCTGCGTCGCGGCGTCAAACAGGACGATCTGGTTGTTGTCGGCATCCAGCTTCAGCCGACGGCCGGCCCGCGGCAGGGGTCCGGTTTCGGCCGGGTCTTCCGGCAGCGTGTAAACCAGGGGGGGCAGATGGGTGTACTGCGGGTTGATGGGATCCATCTTCACATCCCGGATGATGGTGACCAGCCGTTTTTGGGCGTCAAAGGCGACCACCCGGCCCTGGTCCACCTTCCCGTCCTCGACGCAGCCGAACAGGGCCGCCAGCGGCAGCGTCACGAGCAGGAACTTCCAATATCGTTTCTTCAGCATGTCATCCTCCTTGATGCATCTTTTTTTCGTTCGGCTGTCACGAGCGGGCCTTTTTCCTAGCCACTTCCGCGGCCGCCCCCTGGACCATCTTGACGGTGATGTAGATCGACATCGCGGCCACAAGCCCCAGGATCAGGATCGTGGCGCTGATGTCGGCCGTGCGATAGAAGCTGGGGATGTAGGTGGGGATCAGCTTCAGGAGGACCGAGATGAAGCAGCCGACCACGGCCAGCCCGAAAGCGATGCGGATCCCGTAGCCCTTGATGTATTTGGTCGCCACCGAGCCGACCTGAGCGCCGACGGCAGCCCCCACCAGCATGATGATGGCCGCCACGAGCTCGGTGCGCCCCTTCCAGGTGTAGGAGGCAGCGCCGTAAAGTCCTGAGATCATGACCTCGAAAAGATCGGTGCCGACCGCCACGTGGGTCGGGCAGCCGACGAGGTAGATCAGGGCCGGCATGCGGATCAGGCCGCCGCCGATGCCGAGGATGCCGGCCAGCCAGCCGGTCAGAAACGACACGAAAATCGGCAGCCAGGCCGTGCAGGTGATCCCGGCCGCATGGAAGTGCATCATGGGGGGGATCTTGATCTTGTGCAGGGACTTGTGCCACTCGATCCCGGTGGCGAGCTTGTCGACCTCCTTGCCGGCCGCCAGCGCCTCCTTCTCCTTGCGCCGCTTTTTGGCGATGTCGGCGAACACCATCCAGGCGATCGCGGCCAGCAGCCCCAGGTACATCCAGCGCACCACCGGGCCGACGATCCCGATGCGCTCCAGCCACATGATCATCTGGGCGCCGATCTCGAAGCCGACCACGGTGCCGACCAGCATGATCATCCCGAGTTTGTAGTCCACGTTGCCGAAGCGGCCGTGGCGCATGGTGGAGATCAGCGACTTGCCCGCCATGTGGGCAATGTCGGTTCCGATGGCGAAGGCCATGGGGAAGCCCAGGATGTTCAAGCCGGGGGTCACCATCCAGGCCCCGCCCATGCCGAAGAACCCGCCGATTACACCGACGCCGACGCCGAGGATGACGAGCCCCGGCCAGAATATTTTCACGCCTGCAATGGGCATGAGTACATACAGCCAATCCATGCCAAGTCTCCTTTCTCACATGTGGTTGAACTTGATCGAACCGCTCGGCCGGCTTCAGTGCTCAGCCAGGTCGCGGTGCTTCAGGTCGATGCCGACGAAATGCATGACCAGGTCGGCCAGGAGGCCGAAGATGACGCCGATCACCGGGATCAGGATGATGGTCAACAGGGTGAAGTAGAAATGACTCTCGTTGTAGAGGTTCGCCCACCAGGCCATGATTCCGGTCAGCTTGCGCGAATCGGCCACGATGACGATCGGTGCCGCATCCCCTCCGCCTGCGGCGAAGGCCGACCCCGCGGTGATCCACAGACCGGTCAGCACACAGCTTACTCGCCTAACCAAAGAACCCATGATCTTCCTCCTTTCAATATGGTGTGTTAACAGCGGGTTAAATCAGGCACGGTCAAAAAAGTCTGGGCTCGTAAGAGCAAGTGGTGTGCCAGGATTTCAAGCAAACAAACAACTCTCTATTTTTAAACAAAAATTTGTTGATCTGGCCATTACGATATGGCAATTATGAGCAGGTTTGCAATTTTTACTGAGTGCCTTGCGTGATTTAGGGGGCGAGCATGCGTCTTTTTCGAGAACAATTGCCGGATTCGAGCTTTGAGAGGCTGAGGGGCGCAGTACACGCGAGCAGCCTCAAGGCACGCCTGATCCTCGCACTGATCCCGCCGGTTTTGCTGATCCTCGTGATCACCGGTTATGTTAATTTCAGGATATCGAGGGACCTCATAGGCGATGCACTCGAAAGGTCCAGCAAATTGCAAGCCTTGTCGGTAAAACGTGAAATTGAGTCCTTTTTGGAGAGTTGGCGCCTGGATATCTCGGCTCTTTCTAAAGAGAGGATAAATTCCGATTCGATCTACCGTTTTATTGCCAGAAGCAAGAATATAGGTGGAATCGAGTATTGCGGGGCCGCCTATGTCTCGCAAAAAAATAGCGATCACCTCATTTATATGGCAAAAGATGGTTATATCGTGCAAATACCATCGGAGCTCATATCGGATTTCAAGCCTATCCCGCTAATTTTCTATGATAAAATAAAAGAATTGAAACCCGGACAAGTCTGGTTTTCGCCCCTCATGGTGATGGAGCACCCTTTTCCGGACCCGGCTCAACCCAATCAGAAAATTGTTCGCAAAGCCTTGCTCATGGCCACACCGGTGGAAGCCGGGTTCCTCTTGGTCTGGGTGGATGCGATCAACGTGCGCAACATCCTGTCCCTCTTCAACTCCAGCGAATCCCCGATATGGCCCTTTCCCCGCACGGCCGAGGAGCGCTACTTTTTCGTCTTCGACCCCGAGGGCTGGATTCTTTTCCAGTCCGAACCACTGGACAAGCCTAAAGCGGAGCTGTCCACCTACCTGGCTCGCTCCGGTTATACAGGCAGCCTGGGCCACCAGGGGCTGGAAAGCGCCTTCCGGCCGGATTCCATTTTCGAGCGCTACTGGAAGATGGTGGCGGAGGTGCGCGCCGGGCGCAGCAGCGCGTTCAGGGTGACCGGCAACCAGCCCAACGCCTTCGGCCGGGATTTTTTCCTGGCCTTCGCCCCGATCCGGTTCCGATCCCACATGAACGCCGCGCCGCAGGTGGTGGCCGGGGTTGCATTCATGGACATCAGCCGCCTGCCCATGTCTGCCGGCTACAAATACGTGGACGCGATGCTGGTCGTGGCCTTGGCTTCCGCGCTGGTCATTTCGGGGCTGATTTACTTTCTCGGCCGGACCATCACCCGGCCGATTCTTAAGCTGGCCGAAGCCGCCAAGGGCATTCCCCTTGAGAAGGAGTTCCAGCCGATCGAAATGCCCTACTACGGCAAGGAAATCACCGTCCTGCAGGCCGCGATCAACAGCCTGGGCGCCGAGCTCCAGCGGCAGGCGGCGGAGGTGAGCGAGAGGGAGCGCCGGGCCCGTGCCGACCTGCTGAAGGAGCAGGCCCGTTTGGACCGGACGCTCGCCGCTCCCGCTGCGGAGAGCGCAAATGACCCGATACCCGCCATCGTCGGCTACGGCCGCCGGATCGAACGGCTCAAAGCCGAAATCGTCAAGGCCGCCCCGGTGGATGCCGATGTGCTGATCATCGGCGAGACCGGCACCGGCAAGCAGTTGACCGCCGAGGCCGTCCACCGCCTGAGCAACCACGCCGCAGGCCCATTCGTATCGATCAACTGCGGGGCGCTGGACGAGAACCTGCTGCTCGACACCCTCTTCGGCCACGTGAGGGGCGCCTTCACCGAGGCCAAGGCCGACCGCAAGGGGGCCTTTCTCGAAGCCGACCGCGGCACCCTCTTCTTAGACGAGATCCAGGCCGCCTCGCCCCGGGTCCAGCAGGCGCTCTTGAGAGCCCTTTCGGAGCGCAAGATCAAGCCGCTCGGCAGCGACCGCGAGATCGAGGTAAACGTGCGGCTGATCGTCGCCACCAACGCCGACCTCAAGGCGCTGATCGAGCAGGGGCGGTTCCGCGAGGACCTCTACTTCCGCCTCAAGGTGATCACCATCCACACCCCGCCGCTGCGCGAGCAGAAAGAGAACATCGTGGTGCTCGCCCGGCATTTCCTCGCGCTGCAGGAGAAGCTGAGCGGCAAGAGCGGGATCGGGCTGAGCAAAGGGGCGTTCTTCAAGCTGACGGCCTACGACTGGCCGGGCAACGTACGCGAGCTTCAGAACTGCATCATCCGGGCCGTTGTCATGGCCGAGGACCGCGTGATCCAGGCCGAGGACATCCCGCTGGATGTCGAGGAGGGGGTGATCCAACAGGGTGCGCCGCCGGCAGCCGCCGCAGCTCCGCGCACGGATCTGCCGCCGGGGTTGAATCCGCGCCAGCAGAGAGCCTTTCCCATGATCCTGTCCCGCGGCCGCGTCACACGGACCCAGTACGAGGAGATGATCGGCGGCCTGCTCCCGCCGCGCACCGCCATCTACGACCTTCAGGACCTGGTGAAGCGGGGGCTCCTCAAGAAAGCCGGCCGCGGCCCGGCGACCCATTACGTGGTCATCCGGCCTCAAATGACGTGAAGCGCGCGGCCGCTACCCCTTTTCCACCCGGATGAATCTCCGGCCGACCCAAGTTGCCGCGACCACCAGCGCGGTGGAGATAAAAATCATGATGATCCCGAGGGCCGAAAGCCTGCCCCAGAGGCCGTCCTCGGCAAACCGCAGGATCTGAACCGCGATGACCTCCGTCCCGGGCCGGGAGAGCACCACCGACAACGTCAGCTCGCGCACGAACATGGTCGCCATCAGAATCCAGCCCGAGACGACCCCCGGCACCAGCAGGGGGATCACGATCCGCCACAGGGTATAGAGGGTGCCGGCGCCGCAGACGCGCGAGGACTCCTCCAAGTGGCTGTGGATCTGCACAAACGCGCTGGTGAGCGGCCGGACCCCGTAGGGCAGGTAGGTGGCGATGTAGCCGATCAGCAGGGCCCAGAGGGTTGCGTAAAGCGGGGTCCGCACGAAAAACCACATGAACCCCACGCCGATCACGATCCCGGGAAACGAGAAGGAGAGAAAGCTCAGCGACTCCAGAAAACCCGAGGCCCGGGTGCGGACCTTGACGATGATGTAGGCGACGAAGACCGAGAGCACCACCCCCAGCGAGGCGCCGGCAACGCCCAGAAAAAGGCTGTTCTTCAAAGAGAGGAACGATACCGGGTCGCGGATCACCGCCTGCCAGTTCTTCCAGCTCATCAGGGAGAGCGCCTTGGCGCTCGGGACCATGGCGTAGGGCAGCAGGGAGACGTAGAACAGCACCGCCACCGGCAAAACGATCAGCACCAGGCAGAGAAGCCCCACGCAGCCGAACAGCGGCAGCCGCGCCCGTTTCAGATCGATCACCGCGGGGCGGTAGCCCCGGCTGGTGACGGTGACGAATTTTTCGCTCTCAGCGGTCAGGCGGCGGTAGATGACGATGAGCACGATGGAGGCGGACAGGGCGCTCATGCCCACCGCCGCCGCCTGTCCGTAATCGGCGGCAAACCCCGAGGCGATGATGCGGTAGATGTGGCTGGCGAGCACATAGATCCGCCCCGGCATGCCGAGCACCGCCGGGACCGCAAAGGAGGCCAGGCTGCGCACGATGACCAGGATGAAGGCCGCCAGAATGGCCGGCCGGAGCACCGGCAGGGTCACTTTCAGCAGCGTGCGCAGGTTGGAGGCCCCGCAGACCTTCGAGGACTCCTCCAACGAGACGTCGAAGGCGGACATGGCCGGCGCGATGATCAGGTAGGCGATCGGCAGGTCCAGCAGCCCCTCCACCAGGATCATTCCCGGCATCGAGTAGATGTTGAAGGCCGCCCCCGACAGGCCGAACTCGCGCAGGAGCAGGTTGAAGAGGCCGTTGGAGGGGTTGAGCAGCAGCGCCCAGCTGACGCAAAAGAGGATGTGGGGGATCATCATCGGAATGATCGAGATGGTTTGGAACAGGGATTTGAAGGGGATGTTGGTGCGCAGGTTCAGGTAGGACAAAAACAGGGCCAGGGCGGTGGCGACGAGAGCGGAGCCCGCCGTGAAGACGACGGTGTTGACGATGATGCCGGCGAGCGCCGGGTCGGTGTAGGACTGGATGTACTTCGCGAGCGTGAAGCTGCCGAAGGCCTCCAGCCCGGTTGAAAAGCTGCCGAAGACCAGCATGAAGACCGGGCAGACCGTCAGAAAGGCGACCAGGGCGATCAGGGCCCAGGTCAGGCCCGCCAGCGGTTTGGCCATGCTCCGGGGCCGGATCAGTGGGCGAGCGCGAAACAATGCTCCGGCTCCACGGCGAAGTCGACCTCCGCGCCCTCGGCCAGCGCTGCGGCGGGGTCGATCCGGGCGATCAGACGGCTATCCCCCACGCGCAGTTCACCCTCGTAGGCCTCGCCCACGAACACCAGCGACTCCAGCCGGCCGCGAAAAACGTTCCGGCCGCCCGCACCGCCGGATGCCGGCACCCGGATGAACTCCGGCCGGATGCAGACCGCCACCGCACTGCCGGCGGCCAGCTGCGGCCGCTGCTGGCAGGCGAGCGGGCCGATGGCGGAATCGACCAGCGTGTGGGAGGGCCCGTGGGAGTGCACCCGGCCCTCGACCAGGTTGGCGCGGCCGATGAAATCGGCAACGAAGCGGTGGTCGGAGTCGAAGTAGATCTTGCGGGGGTCGCCGATCGCGACGATGCGCCCGTCTCTCATCACCGCGATGGAGTCCGAAAGGCAGAGCGCTTCGACCCGGTCGTGGGTGACGTAGACCGCCGTGATCTTGAGCTCGCTCAGGAAGCGCCGCAGCTCCTTGCGGGTCTCCTCGCGCAGTTTGGCATCCAGGTTGCTCAAGGGTTCGTCGAAGAGGATCACCTTGGGCTCGGCCACCAGGGCCCGCGCGAGCGCCACGCGCTGCTGCTGGCCGCCGGAGAGCTTCGTCGCCGGGCGGTTTTCGAAACCCTCGAGCTGCACCCGCTCGAGCGTGCGGGCCACCATGCGGCGGATCTCCTCGCGCGGCCTTTTGCGGGCCTGCAGCGGGTAGGCCACGTTTTCAAACACCGTCATGTGCGGCCAGATGGCATAGGTCTGGAACACCATGCCGAGCCCGCGCTTTTCGGGCGGAACGAACACCCCCCGCTCCCGTGACCAGACCACCTCGCCGCCGATGGCGATCTCGCCCGCATCGGGGGACTCCAGGCCGACGATGCAGCGCAGCAGGGTGGTCTTGCCGCAGCCGCTGGGGCCGAGCAGTGTGAAGATGTGGTCGGCCGGGATGGTCAGGTCGACATCCGCCAGGGCGTGGATGCGCTTGCCCGCGGAGGTGAAGTCCTTGCTGAGATGGCTGAGACGAATCTCCATGGCATCGGTCCGTGCCGACCCCGGGGCGGGAATCCCTCCCCAGGGTCGTGGAAGCTGCGACGGCAGACGAAGCGAAGCCGGTTACGGCATGGCGAAGATCTTTTTGAACTCACCCCCCCAGCGGCGGATCTCCTCATCCGAAAGCTCCCGGATCGGCTCCACCCGGGCCGTCTCCATGCCGTCGATGGGCGGAAACACCCCCGGAGCCAGGACGTACTCCCCCACCTTTTCGGCCATGATCTTCATGGCATCCCTGGAGAGCCAGTAGTCGATGAAAAGCTTCGCCGCGTTCGGGCGCGGGGCGGCCGCGGCGAGCGCCATCGCCCGCGGGCTTCCCAGCATCGGCTGCTTGAGCCGGGCCCAGTCGAGCGGCGCGGGGGCCTTGGTGATGATGTATTTGGGCATGGAGATGGCGATCAGCTTCTCGCCGCTTTCGACCGGCGCAGGCGTGGGCCCGAAGGAGTTCACGAACATGGGCTGGTTGGCGGCCAGCCCCTTGACGAATTTCAGCCAGGCCTCCTCGGAGGTGAACACCTTCTCCTTCAGGCCGATGAGCCATGAGATGGTGGTGGCGTGGGTGGAGGGATCGGCCATGACGATCTTGCCGCGCCACTTGGGGTCGGCCAGGTCCTCGTAGAGCGCGGGAGCATCCCCGGGCTTGACCAGCTCCTTGTTGTAAATGTAGGCGACGTATTCGATCCCGAACTGCTGGATCCGTTCGTCCTGGCCGGCCCAGGCCGGGTAGCCGGCCATGGCGGGCGGGCGGTAGGCGGCCAGAACGCCCTTCTCCTTCAATATCTCCAGGATCGGCAGGGGCGCCTGCAGGACGTCCGCCATGAGCTTGCCGGCCTGGTGCTCGGTCAGCACCGTGGCGACGAACTTGTTGGTGGAGACCCGCGTGTACTCGGCGCTGACGCCATAGGTTTTCGCGAACGCCTCCAGGATGGGCTCGACGGCCGTGATGTTGGCGTAGAAGGCCGCCTTTTTCTCGGCCTTGGCTTTTTCGACCAGAGCGGGGTCCGCCGCGGCCGCGACGGACGCCGTCAACGCGATGACCAGAAGCGCGGCCAGTCTCTTCATCGGTTCACCTCCGTTGGGGTTGTAGAAAAACGGGTTAGGGCGCAAGGCCTGCCCGGTGGTACCGAACATTGCAGGGAATTGTCAATGCCGGTTCGCCCGGTCACGCTGCACGAAAACCCTTGACAGCGATTTTTGATATTAGATATATCACATATTAGTAGGGCTTTTTCCCCCAAGCTCGATGTACTCAAGCACGGGCGTTCCAAAAAATGAGAGGGTTGACCGTCTTGGCGAGCTTCTCAGCCGGTATTAATTGTCACACCCGAAAATGCGCGGAAGCATCAGTACGACAGGAGACAACACCCCCCCCGCTACGGTTTTTCACTATTTCAATGAGTTACCGTTTCGTCGCCACTCGATTCTTCAAGGTGGTCATTTCGGCCAGTTGCCATTGTGCGATTGTTGTTGACAATTCCATTTGCGTAGCATAGGGGCGAAAAGAATAAATGTATATATCAATTTGATAGTAGGCCCGAGATGATTCAGCGGCAACGGCAAACCAGGAATGTAAAAAAAGTCAAACCGATTCCTCGGTATTACCGGCTGCAAGACATCATCCTACGCAATATCGAGCGTGGCAGCCTGAGTCCCGGAAGCTCAATACCGCCTGAACGCAGGTTGGCTGAATCTTATAGCGTAAGCATCGGCACAGCCAAAAAGGCCATCTTAAATTTAGTTAATGAGGGATACCTCTACCGCATCCAAGGCAAGGGAACCTTTGTCGCGGGAACGACTCTCCGAAGAGATAGCCTTCGGTATTACCGGTTTCTCGGCAAATTCGAAGACAAAGAGAAGGATTTGTCCGTTCATCTCGCCGGCATACGCAAAATTTCCTCGTTAAATACGGTCAATTCCTATTTGCGGATAAGGCCCACACAAAAGCTTTTTGAACTGAAACGGATTTTTTTTTCAAAAGAAACCCCAGTAGTATTCGTCGTCAGCTACCTTCCTGTGATACTTTTTCCTGGTATCGACGCAATACCGGTATCCCACTTCGAGCAGAAAACTCTATACGGGACCATCGAGGAAAAGTTCGGACTCCCGACCATCTACAACCAAGAATTGATCGGCGCGCGCTTTCCCTCTGCAGAAGCGGCCCGGCTTCTGAAGATTGGAAAGAAGCACCCGATTCTTTTCATCGAAATGCTGGCCTTCACCTACAGAAATCGTCCTTATGAGTATCGGCGGGCTTATTGCCTTACTGATTCACAGAAGATATTCAGGCATTATTGAATTCAGAAAATAATCTCAGGGCGTGGCTTGTTATTTCGGAGCTATAATCGACTATCATCTTTCCCCAAAAAGGAGGTCACTCATGTCAAAAACACAACCGCTTGATCCCGAAACCATAATCAAATACGAAACCGACCACGTTCTATACCCCTGGACCCATCAGAAAGGGTTGAAACCCTTTGTGGCGGAAAAAGGAAAAGGCAACTACATCTATGGAGCTGACGGTAGAAAATACCTCGATTTTTCGGCCCAGTTCGTTTTTTCTAATTTGGGGCACTCGGACGACCGGGTGGTAAAAGCGATCGCCGACCAAGCCGCGAAATTGCCGTCGGTTAACTCTCAATGGGCAACAGAGCCCAAGGCACGCTTGGGTAAACTCTTATCTGATATCACGCCGGGGGATTTAACCAAAAGCTTCTTCTCCACCGGTGGGACGGAAGCCAACGAGGGTGCCATGAAAATCGCACGGCTCGTTACTGGAAAACAAAAAATTATTTCACGCTACCGCGCCTACCACGGTTCCACATACGGTTCCATGTCGATGTCGGCCGAATTTCGCAACTGGGCTTATGAACCGGCGGTGCCGGGGGTCCTCCACTGCCTGGAACCATACTGCTATCGCTGCCCGTTCGGTGCCACTTACCCCGCGTGCGACCTTCGCTGCGCACAGCATGTCGAAGATGTGATATGTCGCGAGGGAGGTGCTAGACGGGTAGCCGCCTTCATCGCTGAACCTATCATGGGCCCCGGCGGCATCATCGTCCCCCCTGACGGCTACTGGCAGCGCGTGCGCGAAATCTGCACCAAACACGAAATCATACTGATCGCCGACGAAGTCATGACGGGTTTCGGCCGAACGGGTAAATGGTTTGGGGTCGAGCACTGGAACGTAGTCCCCGATGTGTTAACAACCGCAAAGGGAATTACTAGCGGCTACATGCCGCTCGGCGCAACATGCGTGCGCAAATGGGTAGCTGACAAATTTGAGGAAATTCCCTACCTGCACGGCCATACCTATTCCGGCCACACCTTAGCCATGGCGGCCGCCGTGGCCACCATAGATGCATATCGCCAGGACGACCTCATCAACAATTCGGCCAAAATGGGGGAGTACCTTAAGGTGAAAATGCATGAGCTGCAGGACAAGCACCCCTCAGTCGGGGAAGTTCGTGGCAAGGGGTTGTTTTGCGGCATGGAGCTGGTCAAGAGCCGCAAAACGCGGGAGCCAAGTCACGAGGCTTTGATGGAGCCGCCTCGGCCAGTTTCCACGAAGATGAAGATTATCGGCAAGATGATGCAAGAAGGTGTGTATATACTGGCCGGCGCGGCCAGCGTCCTAATGCTCACGCCGCCCCTCTCAATAACCAAGGATGAGATCGACCATGCTATGTCAGTGGTTGACAAGGCGCTCGAAATTTCAGACGCCGAATACAAAGATTGACGACTATATGATTATATCGGAGGATCGAACAAACGATAGATGATAGCGAAGGGGTGTACGCGTGAACAAGGGTTTAACTGACGAAATCAAAGTTGAAGTCATCGGATTGACCAAAAAGTTCGGTGAGCTTTTAGTGTTGGACGATGTCAATTTTACGGTCAGGAAGGGAGAGTTCCTGGCGATTGTGGGGCCCACCGGTTGTGGCAAAACTACATTTCTAAACCTCCTGTCTCGTCTCATTCCAGCTACCAGAGGCCAAATCCGCATCGACGGCCAGGAGGCGGATCCAAAAAAACACAACATCGCCTTTGTCTTTCAAGAACCGTCTTCACTCCCCTGGCTCACCGTTAAACAGAACGTGGAATTCGGCATGCTTATCAAGGGAGTCCGAGCGGACGAACGGGAACACCGGCTCACACGTATTATCGATCTCGTGGGATTGACCGATTGCGCCGAACTTTTTCCGAACCAAATATCTGCCAGTATGGAGCAGCGTGTCGCTGTCTCACGCGCGTTTGCCACCAGCCCGGATTTACTGCTCATGGACGAGCCTTACGGGCAACTTGATATCAAGCTGCGTTATTACCTGGAAGACGAACTGGTCAAGCTATGGCGAGAAACCGGATCAACGGTGATTTTTGTTACCCACAACATCGAGGAAGCCGTCTATGTGGCCGAGCGCATTCTGGTCCTTACCAACAAACCCACGACCATTAAAGCCGAGATCCAGGTGGATTTGCCACGGCCAAGAAACTTCATCGATGAAAGCTTCATTGAAATACGCAAACAGGTAACCGATCTAATTCGCTGGTGGTGAACTAAAGGTTCGTTTCGCATGCGCCGGGGCCACGAAACGAGCCTGAAAAGGCAACGCGCCGGCAACCATCAAACCAATGGAGGTGAATTATGTGTCGCAGCTCAGCAAAATTGGTCATTGTGATCGTAGGATTGATGCTTCTGCTACCAGGGACCCTGATGGCACAAGGCCCGATCAAGCTTAAAGTGAGCCACCAGCCGGAATTCGAGTCATTTCTAACCTGGCAAGCGATCCAGGATGGAACCCAGAAGAAATACAACCTCGACATGAAACTGGTCTATTTTGACTCCGGGATGCCGCAGGTGGAGGCTCTTCCGGCAAAACAGTGGGATGTCGGGGCTACCGGGGCGGTGCCGATGACAATGGCCGCCCTCCGCTACCAGGCCTATATGATCGGCATGACTCACGACGACGGGTTCAACAACTTCGTGCTGGTGCGGCCAAACAGCGACGTTCTGAAAGTGAAGGGACACAACCCCAAATACCCCAATATGTATGGATCACCCGAAACGGTAAAAGGCAAAACCATACTGACAAGCACCGTTTCCTCCGGACACTATGTCTTGAGCACTTGGTTGAAACGCCTCGGGCTCTCCGATGCCGATGTGAAGATTCTGAATATGGAACAGGGGCAGGCCGTGGCCGCTTTCGAATCCGGCCAGGGCGACATTGTTTCGCTTTGGGCCCCTTTCACCATGACGGGGCTGAGCAAAGGCTGGAAAAAAGTGGCAAATGGCGAAGACTGTGACGGTTCTGTCCCCCTGGCGCTCATCACAAGCAAGGAGTTCGGGGATAAGAACCCCCAGCAGGTTGCCACGTTTTTGAAAATGTATATGGACCAGGTAACCCGACAGAAGAAGGAAACTGTTCAGCAGGCCGCCCAGTACCAGAAATTCCTCAAAGAATGGGCCGGTATGGAACTAAGCCTCGATATGTGCAAGATGGATATCGAATTACATCCGATGTACGACCTTAAGAAAAATCTTGAGCTATTCGACTCATCCAAAGGCAAGAGCCAAGCCCAGTCCTGGATGGACAACCTTTCCCAGTTTTTCACGGACAACAAGCGATTTACTTCCCAAGAGCGCGAAAAGGTTATGAACACACCCTTTATCACCGATAAGTTCCTCAAGATCGCTGCAGGCATGTAGCGGCAAACTGAAGGCCTGGCGGCGGATGCCAAGGACCGTCGCCAGGCAATTTCACAGGTGACCCCATGAATTCAGAGACAAAGCTCAAGGACCCCTTGAGCCTAAAAATCGCCCCCTGGGTCAGCGTTATCGGTTTCTTTGTCGTTTGGCAGCTATTAATCGACACTGAGATTGTACCCCGAATACTACTCGCGTCACCGGTGGAAGTGGGAAAGCTTCTCATCGACAAGCTGACCAACCCCGACCCCGACGGCGCGGTGCTCATGACCCACACTATAATCAGCCTGATAGAGGCCCTTCTCGGATATATTCTGGCACTTATTACCGGGATTCCCTTGGGGCTGTTGATGGGGTGGTTCGTGGTCGCTGAGGGACTCGCCCGGCCCCCGTTTGAAATGATCCGTCCCATCCCACCGGTAGCCTGGATCCCTCTGGCAATCTTCTGGTTCGGGATCGGGATAACAGGCAAAGTTTTCATCATCTGGGCGTGCGCCGTGGTCCCTTGCGTGATCAATGCCTACACGGGGGTGCGTATGGCCAACCCCACCCTCATCCAGATGGCCAGAACCTATGGCGCATCCGATTGGCAGATCTTCACTAAAATCTGTATACCGTCAGCGCTGCCAATGGTGTTTGGGGGCCTGCAGATTGCACTGGCACTGGCCTGGACCACTCTGGTAGCGGCGGAATTGATCGCCGCCGATGCGGGCCTTGGCTATCTCATTACAATGGGCCGCAGGTTGTTGCGTCCGGACATGATCGTCTTGGGTATGATCATGGTCGGGTTGACCGGTTGGTTCATCGGCAACATCATCGATCGGATCGAGCGAAGGCTTACCGCCGGTCTCGAAAGAGGAGGTGCTGCGACGTGAAAACCACTATGGGACACACTGTCTCGGTCCACGCCGCATCCCATGGAAATGGAAAAGGCACGGCGGCACATATAGGGAAAGTGGTCAAGAATAGATACGTCCTTTATTTTGTCTCCATAGTCAGTCTTTTGGTTATCTGGCATTTTTCGGCGGTCATCGGTGAATCTTCCAAGTACATGCCCACACCGGCGATGGTCCTGACCGAACTCTGGCGCATTGCTCATGAAAACCTCGCAGGCAAAAACCTGTTGGGCCATTTGTGGTCAAGCATGCACCGGGTGCTGATCGGGTTTGCCATCGGTTCATTAGTCGGTGTCCCACTGGGTCTCTTCATGGCACTTAATCGTTATCTCAACGCCTTGGTGAAACCTATTTTCGACCTGTTCAAACCCATGCCTCCCATTTCATGGATTTCCCTCGCCATCCTGTGGTTCGGGATTGGGGAGGAGTCCAAGGTTTTCATCATCGCCATCGGCGCTTTTGTCCCGGCTTTGATCAATTCCTACAACGGCATCCGTCTGGTGGACCCGGCTCTCTATGACGCCATTCGCATGCTAGGCGCAAACCGCTGGCAGACGATGATTGAGGTGACATTCCCCGCCGGATTCCCAGCTCTCTTTGCAGGGCTGCAGATCGCACTCAGCGTTGCCTGGAGCTGTGTACTGGCAGCGGAGCTTGTCAGCGCCAGATCAGGGATGGGGTTTCTCATAATTTTGGGGATGACCATGTCCAATCCTGCCATGATTCTTAGCGGCATGGTGGTGATTGCGATTACGGCCTATCTGATCACCGTGGTTTTGAGCAATGTGGAGAAATGGGTATGCCCCTGGAAAGTCGAGTTGCCGCAATGACGGATCAAACGACAAAAATAGAATGTCAGAATCTCTCCAAGATCTTTAAGCAGCGCAGCGGCAAGGTTCAAATACCGGTTTTGGAAAGCATCAGTCTTTCGGTGGTTGAAAATGAGTTCCTGGTGATTGTCGGTCCTGGACAGTGTGGAAAAACCACCCTGCTGCGAATTATTGCCGGATTAGAAACTCCCACTACTGGTAAAGTTTTTCTTGATGGTAAAGAGGTCACAGGCCCTGGGCCCGACCGGGGAATGGTTTTTCAAAAATACACCTTGTTTCCCTGGAAAACCGTCATGGGAAACGTCGAGATGGGCCTGAAGATTGGGGGAATGTCTAAAAGACAGCGCCGAGAGGTTGCCAGTCATTATATTAACCTTGTCGGCTTGCAAGGCTTTGAAAAGGCCTATCCCCATCAGCTAAGCGGCGGTATGAAGCAACGTGTGGGAATTGCTCGGGCCTATGCAAATAATCCCAAGGTCCTGCTTTTGGATGAACCTTTCGGTCAGCTTGATGCCCAGACTCGCTATCTCATGGAGCAGGAAACCGCCCGCATTTGGTCGGTGGAAAAAAAAACCGTCATCTTTGTCACCAATAGCATCGAAGAGGCAGTATATCTTGCCGACCGCATTGTCACGCTGGAGGGTAAGCTCCCCGGCCGGCTGAAGTCCACCTATGTCGTCAACTTGCCGCGCCCACGCGAACACATTGATAAGGAATTTCTGGAAATGCGGCACACGATCACTAAGGAAACAGAGCTTCTGCTCTGATTTTACACTCCTTGCATGTGGTGGCCCAATGCGAAATTGCAGAGGGTATGAGTTGGTTAAAAAAATCTTGAACACCAGCGGCTGCAATCCGGTATACGCGCTGCCGATTGCACGGTCGTATTCGTCGTGGATGAGGACCGCACTAAGGGAAAATTTAAGAACTCTGCAGGTTATAGATACCTTAATGCGCGCATCGCGAGGCCGAGTGCTGCAATTCATGCGGCTTTCCTTTTGGAACGTACCGGACATGTTGGTTTTCTCTTCCCTGCGACCTCGATTGCCCAAATGACTTCTTGTAGGTCGAAATTCCATACCTGCTTCGCTAACAATCTGAAAACTATCATCTGAATCGAACAACTCAACTAAAGAGGAACCCATGGCTATCAAATCCTTTGAAACAGTGAGAAGAACCGTTTTCGGCTACGGCGCCGTGGAAAACCTCCCCGAGGAGATCCAGCGGGTGAAGGGCGCCCGGGTGCTGGTGGTGACCGACCCCGGGATCAAGGCGGCCGGGGTGCTGGAACAAGTCACCCGCGTCCTCGCCGCGGCCAAAACCGAATTCAGCGTTTTTGCAGACGTCGAGCCCGACCCCAAGGTGGAGGTGGCTCTGGCGGCTGCCGAGGCCGCCAAGGCCTACCGCCCGGACGTCATCGTGGGACTGGGCGGCGGCAGCTCGCTCGACATCTCCAAGGTGGCCTCGGTGCTGTTGACCAACGCCGATCCGGTCGACAACTACTTCGGCATGGAGAGGGTGCCGCAACCGGGGGTGCCGCTGGTCCTCATCCCCACCACGGCCGGCACCGGCAGCGAGATGACCTCCATCTGCGTGCTCTCGGACACGAAAAACAACGTCAAGAAGGGCATCGTCAGCGAGCA
>JALOOU010000020.1 GCA_025454255.1 Desulfobacterales bacterium
TCGGCCGATGCCGTGGCCTTCAACCCGGCCGGCACGGCCATGATGCAGAACGGGCTTTACCTGCGGGCGGACGCCGTCTATCTGCTGAAGGATTACTCCAACAAACTGCCGTCGGCCCCGGCCATTTTCAACTATGGAACGCTGGATTCAAACGAGCCATCCCTTATCCCCGGGCTGTTTGCGGTGTACAAGCAGGACCGCTGGGCCGCCTTTTTCGGCGTCACCATCCCCGGCGGCGGCGGTTTTGTCGACTTCAAAGATGGAAACGCCCGCACCGTCCTGCTGGGCGTAGGCTATGCCGGCGCCTTCGGCCCGCCCACCGGCCAGCAGTCCATCGAAGCGGAGAGCTATTACATCGGCTACAGTATCGGGGGCTCTTACAAAATTTTCGATTCCCTGTCGATCGGGGGCGGCGTGCGCTATGTGGATGCCTATCAAAAATTCAAGGGCTCCGCGGTGGGAACCGGCGGGCCTCTGGGAACAACGGCCAGCGTCAAAATCGAACGCGAGGATCAAGCCTGGAACTATTTTCTCGGTTTGAACTACGCCCCGATCAAAGACCTGAACATCGCCTTGACCTACATGTCCAACACGCAGCTCAACTTCAAAGCGGACACCCGCGACAACACCACGCCCCTCGGCCCCAATTCCATCTCGTCGCGGGTCGGCTGGGTGGACGGGACCCACGAACGCGAGGACCTGCCCGGCTACATCGCGGCCGGCGTATCCTACTTCATCATCCCCGGCAAGCTGCGGATCGAACCCAACTTGACCTACTATCTCGAAAAGCAGGCGAAATGGGAGGGGGGCCGCTTCCAGGATTCCGACTCTGCCGGCAACAGCTACGATATCGGAGTAACGCTGGAGTACATTTTGAATCCCCAATGGAAGTTCAGCATAGGCTACCTGCACACCGAAATCAAAGGCATGGATCCGAAGGACATGCTGCCCGAAGCGCCTGAGCTCGATGCCAACACCTTGGGCCTGGGGCTTGTCTGGAGCCCGCTCGAGAGGCTGGACCTGACCTTGGGCGCGTGCCGGGTCTGGTACGAATCCGAGAAGACGGGGGCCGATTCGGCTGCTTCCGGCCGCGCCCCGGCCGGCACCGAGTACGACAAGGATGTGTGGGGCTTTTCGTTCGGCCTCCAGTACCGCTTCTTTTAACCGTTTTTTAGCGCGGAGGGGGCGGCAGCCGCCGCCCCCTTCACGTTGTTGCATTCAAGCCCGCTTTCCTTGAAGATTCGGTTTCAAATTCCCTTCTCCATCTGATACAATTCTTGCCCAGCACACGAACTTCGCACGCGCGTGCCGAAACCACCCTCAAACGCCGTCCTGCCGCCGGGAGGACCATGCCATGCTGCTTGGCATCAATGTCAACAACACCAACACCATGTTCGGCCTTTACCGCGATGGCCGGTGGGCGGCCAACTGGCGCATCGCTACCGACCGGGCCAAGCAGCCCGACGAGTATGCCATGCTGCTGCGCAGCCTCTTCGACTACGCAAAGCTCTGCTGGTCCGAGGTCGCCGGGGTGGCCGTCGCCAGCGTGGTGCCGCCGCTCACCCCGGTCTTTGCCGAGATGAGCCGCCGCTACCTTGGCCACGACCCGCTGATCGTCTCCAGCGCCAGCAAGACCGGCGTGCGGATCCTCATCGACTACCCGGCTGAAATCGGCGCCGACCGCATCCTGAATGCGCTCGGCGCCAAAACCATTTACGGCGGCCCCTGCATCGTGGTCGATTTCGGCACCGCCACCACCTTCGATGCCCTCTCGAAGGAGGGGGACTATGTGGGCGGGGCCATCGCGCCGGGCCTGGGCATCGCCGCGGAGGCGCTTTTCAGCCGGACGGCCAAGCTGCCGCGCATCGAGCTCACGGCGCCGCCGGCGGCCATCGGCAAAAACACCGTCCATGCCATGCAGTCCGGACTGGTGCTCGGCTACGTGGGCCTGATCGAATCCCTGGTCAAGCGCATCGGGGCCGAACTGGGCGGCACGGTCAAGGTCGTCGCCACCGGCGGCATGGCCCAGATCCTGGCCGCAATGACCCCTGTGATCGAAACGGTGGACCCCATGATCACCCTCGAGGGGCTGCGCCTCATCTATGACCTCAACCGGCAGGAGTAGCCGATGGAAACCGAAATCCCCATCTTGAAGGGGCGCAGCGTCGTGGTCGGGGTGAGCGGGGGGATCGCGGCCTACAAGGCGGCCGACCTTACGAGTCGGCTGGTCAAGGCCGGGGCGCAGGTGGATGTCGTGATGACGCCGGCGGCGGCCGAGTTCGTCCGGCCGCTCACGTTCCAGGCGCTCACGCACCGGCCGGTGGCCCTGGAGATGTTCGCGCTCTGGCAGGAGACTGAAATCGGGCATGTGAGCCTGGGAAAGCGCGCCGATCTAATGATCATCGCCCCGGCCACCGCCAACACACTGGCCAAGCTCGCCCACGGGATGGCCGACACCCTGCTCGCCACCACCGCCCTGGCCTGCCGCGGTCCGATACTGCTTGCCCCGGCCATGGAATCGGGCATGTGGGCCAACCCGGCCACCGCGGACAATATGAAGGTCTTGGAGCGGCGGGGGTATTTCAGCGTGGGGCCGGAGTCCGGACGGCTGGCCTCCGGCGCGGATGGGCTCGGCCGGATGTCGGAGCCCGAAACCATATTGGACGCGGCCCGCTGGGTGCTCGGCCGCAGGGGGCCGCTGGCCGGAGAGAAGGTGGTGGTGACCGCGGGCGGGACCCGCGAGGCGATCGACCCGGTGCGCTTCGTCGGCAACCACAGCAGCGGCAAGATGGGCTTCGCCCTGGCCGCCGCGGCGCGGGACCGCGGGGCCGAAGTCACTCTGGTCCACGGGCCGTCGGCCCAGAGAGCGCCGTATGGGCTCCGGGCGGTGGCGGTGGAGTCCGCCGAGCAGATGCAGGCGGCCGTATGGGAGGCTGCCGGCGATGCCGCTGCCATCATCATGGCCGCAGCGGTGGCGGACTACCGACCGAAGTCGGCCGCGGAGCACAAGATCAAGAAAACCCGCGGCGAGCTGGCGCTGGAGCTGGTCAGAACGCCGGACATCCTGGCGGCGGTCGCGCAGCGCCGCAGGCAAAGCGGGGCTCCCCGGGCCGTGATCGGTTTTGCCGCGGAGACCGACAACGTGCTCGAAAACGCCCGCGAGAAGCTCGCGCGCAAGGGGCTGGACCTGATCGTGGCCAACGACGTCCTGGCCGCCGACAGCGGGTTTGCGGTCGACACCAACCGCGTGACCCTCATCGACGGCGGCGGCGTCGTCGAGGCCCTGCCGCTGATGTCCAAGACGGCCGTGGCCGAGGCCGTCATCGACCGGCTGGCGGCCCTGCTGCGCCGGGTCTGATCAGCGCATCGACAGCGCCGCAGGCTGTCTCATTGCCGCCAGGCGTTGAGGTGCGCGGCGATGAACTGCGCGACCGCTGCGTGCTCCTGCCTGCCTGAGCCGCCGACGGTCAAGGGCTCGCCGAAGCGGATGCGCACCCGCTTTTCGGGGCGGATCCATCCGATGTCCTTGAATCGTTTCCCAAGACCCCAGGCGTCGGTCTTGAGGGCGACCGGCACGATCGGAACCTGGCAGCGCTTGGCCAGCTTCACCCCCAGGCTGTTGAACTTCTGCGGGTCGAAATCCACGCTGCGGGTGGTCTGGGGAAAGATGACCACGGAGACATCCGCCGCCAGACGCCGTTGCCCCTCCTCCAGCACAACCTTGAAATCTTCCCGCGGGTTTTTGCGCCCGACGACCACGGGGTCGCGGCTGCGCATCACATGCCCGAACAGGGGATAGGAGATGAGGCTCTCCTTGACGACAAAGGTCACGTTGCGATGCGGCTGGATCAAGCAGGGCAGAATAAAGGTTTCAAGGATGCTCATGTGGTTTGCGATGAAAACGCAGGGCCCCCTCAGCCGTGCGACGACGCCAAGGTTCTGAAGGTCGAAGCTTCCCCCGATGGATTCAAGCGCCCTGACCGAGGCGAGGCTGCTTTCGATCCACGCCTTGCCGTCGTAGCGCCCCTGCCGAGCCAGCCGGGAAGCCCTCCGGACCACGTTGAAGATTTGGGTATAAAAAACCAGGTTGGGATGGCATCGGGCGAACCAGCCGGCCCGTCGCTCCGGGGATTGATAGGAGGCCTGTTCTGTGAGGCGGGGCAAGGCCATGTGCGTTTCGATCGAAAACGGGATCCCTGATCGGTTGTCCCTTGCGGCCGCGTTAGATCGTCTCTTTCTCGTAGACGTTGCAGATGCAGCACAAAAAGGTGGCGGGTTCGGTCTCGCTCAGGTTGCGCATGCCGTGGGGCTGCATGCTGGGGATGACCACGGTCGAGCCGGGGCCGCAGACCGCCGTCTTGACCTTGAGGTCGGAATCCGGGTCGTATTCAAAGCACTCGAAGCGGCCGGTGAGGATGTACATGGTCTGGATGTAGAAGTGGTTGTGGATCGGGATCTCGCCTCCGGGCTGGGCGGTGAACAGGCGCAGGCCGTACTCGGGATAGCCATGGCCGTCATCGCCGAACCTGGACAGCCAACGCACGCTGATTCCCTTCACTTCGTACGGTTTGCCCCGGTAGGGGAAGGTGGCGATCTTGACGTCCTCGACGTTTTTCCAGTTGACGATGTCCATGGCGCGCTCCTTGCTCTCAGAAATGACCCTTTCCCGGTGCTTGTTTTACGGAAGAAACGGTGACGGCTCGAGGATATTCATAGTTGTAAAAAGTTGCAAGACGAATTTTGCCTCCGCCGGTCATCCGCGGCCTCTGCTTGGGTGAAACGCTCAGCCGAGCAGATCGAGCGCCGTTCGGCAGTGGATCTCGACCCCCAGCAGCATGAGATCCTCGCGGAAATCGAACCGGGGGTTGTGCAGCGGTGCGGCGCCCTCGCGGCCGATCCCGATGCAGTAGAAACAGCCCGGCACCGCCTCCAGGAAAAAGGACATATCCTCCCCGCCCATGGTGAGCTCGGGTTCCGCGACCCGATCCTCTCCGACCACCGCCGTCGCAGAGCGCCGAACGACCTCGGCCACGGCAGCGTCGTTCACGGTGGGCGGGTAGCCGCGGCGGAAGCTCAGCTCGTAGCCGGCGCCCATGGCCTCGCACACCCCGCGCACGACGCCCTCCAAGCGGGATTCCCAGGAGGCCCGGAGCGACCGGTCGAAGGTGCGGGTGGTGCCGCTTAAGACCGCTTCGGACGGGATAATGTTGAAGGCCGTGCCGGCGTGGAAGGTCCCGACGGTGACCACGGCCGGCTCGATCGGGTTGATCTGGCGGCTGACGATCCGCTGCAGCGCGCCCACGACCTGGGTGGCGACCTCCAGCGCGTCCACGCACAGGTGCGGCTGGGCCGCATGGCCGCCACGGCCGAGGATCTTGATGTCGAAGCGATCCATCGCCGCCAACAGCGCCCCGGCCCGGACCCCGACGACCCCCTCCGGCCGCTCGGACCACAGGTGGCAGGCGAGGGCGAAATTCACCCGCGGGTTCTCCAACACCCCGGCGGCGATCATCGGCTGGGCCCCGCCCGGGCCCTCCTCGGCCGGCTGGAAGACGAATTTGACGTCGCCGCGGATACGGTCCGCAAACCGGCTCAGGGCCGCCGCCGCCCCCAGGGCCATGGCCATGTGGGCGTCATGCCCGCAGGCGTGCATGCGGCCGGGATGGGTCGATGCGAACGCCAGTCCGGTCTCCTCGGCAATCGGCAGGCCGTCCATGTCGGCCCGGATCATCAGGGTGGGGCCGGATCTGCCGCTCCGCAGAAGCCCGACCACCCCGGTGCCGGCGATGCCGGTCTGCACCGCCAAACCAAGGCGCTCCAGTCGCTCGGCGACATAGGCGGAGGTCTTGTGTTCGCTGAAACCGGTCTCGGGGATGCGATGCAGGTCGCGGCGGGTGGCGACCACCTCGGTTTCCAGGCTGCGGACAAAGGAGTGAACCGGATCCATGGCGGCGGCCTCCCGGGCGCTTCAGTAGCAGCCCAAAATTTTCAGGTAATCGCTCTTTGCGGTCAGCGCCGCCCGGACTCCGGCCAGCGCTTCGGACTCGAGGTCCGCCTCGATGTCGATGTAGAACATGTAGCGCCAGGGCTCCCCGGGGATGGGCCGGGATTCGAGCTTGGTCATGTTGATCTTCTGCTCGGCAAAGACCTGCAGGATGGAAAACAGGGCGCCCGGCTCGTTTTTGGCCGAGAGGATGAGCGAGGTCTTGGAGGCTTTGCGGGCTTCGATCGGCGCTTTCCCGATGACGACGAAGCGGGTGTAATTGCGCGGGTTGGTCTCGATGCCCTCCGCGAGGACCGCCAGGCCGTAGATCTCGGCAGTGATCAGGCCGGCGATGGCGGCGTCCCCGCCGCCCGCTGCCCGGCTGACCCGTTCGGCGGCCCCGGCCGTGTCGCTGACCGAGACGATCTCCCAGTTGTGCTGCGAGAGGAACTGGCGGCACTGCTCGATGCCCTGGGGGTGCGAGAGCACCCGGTGGATCTGGGAGATCTCCGTGCCGGGCTTGGCCAGCAGGTTCTGCGTGATGCGGATCTTCAGCTCGCCGATGATGCGCAGATCGTAATCGCGCAGCAGGTCGTAGTTTTCGTGGATGCTCCCCGAGAGCGAGTTCTCCAGGGGCACGATCCCGTAGTCGATGCCGTCCGCCTTGACCGCCTCGAAGATGGATTGAAAGGTCGGCAGCGGCACGGCATCGACCGCCTCCCCGAAATACTGCAGGCAGGCTTTGTGGCTGAAGGTGCCGATGCGGCCCATGAACCCCGCACGCAGCCGCGTGCCGCCGTTCTTGCGTTTGCGGCCGATCACCCGGATCCGGTCCAGGTGCGAGAAATCCAGCTGCTTGCCGACGACCGGCGCGATGACATAGATGTCCCGCATGAGCTGCCGGAACTGGTGGGGGTAGAGGCTCTGGGCGCCGTCGGACATGGCGCGGTCCGGGTCGTGGTGCACCTCGATCATCAGGCCGTCCGCGCCGGCGGCCACGGCGGAGCGCGCCATGGGGCTGACCTTTTCGCGCATGCCGGTGGCGTGGCTCGGATCGACGACGATGGGCAGGTGGGTGAGTTTTTTGAGCACCGGAATGGCGGAGAGGTCCAGCGTGTTGCGCGTGTAAGGCTCGAAGGTGCGGATGCCGCGCTCGCAGAGGATGACCTGGCCGTTGCCCTCGGCGAGGATGTATTCGGCCGACATGAGCCACTCCTCGAGGGTCCCCGCCAGGCCGCGTTTGAGCAGGACCGGCTTGCCCATACGCCCTACGCATTTGAGCAGCTCGAAGTTCTGCATGTTGCGGGCCCCGATTTGGACCACATCGATGTACTTCATCATCAGGTCGGCCTGGGAGGGGGAGGTCATCTCGGTCACCACTCCGATGCCCAGGGTTTCGCGCACCTCGGCCAGGATTCTCAAGCCCTGCTCCTCGAGTCCTTGGAAGGAGTAGGGCGAGGTGCGCGGCTTGAACGCCCCGCCGCGGAAAAGGCAAGCCCCGGCCCGCTGGACCTCGCGGCCGATGGTCAGCGCCTGCTCCAGGCTTTCGATGGCGCAGGGGCCGGCGATGACGGAGATGTTCTCCCCGCCGACCACCACATCCCCCACGCGCACGCAGGTGTCCTGGGGGTGCATCTCGCGGCCGACCAGCTTGTAGGGGGTCTTCACCCGGATGACCCGCGCCACACCGGGGATGCGGCCGATCTCCTCCAGGCTGCAGCCGGGCTGGCCCAGGATCCCGATCCGCTCGCAGTCCGTCGCCGGCAACTCCCTGCAATCGCAGCGGGCGGCCTTCAACTTCAGCACCAGGTCGATCTTGGCCTCGGGCGCCAGTTCTTTTTCAAGCTCGATGATCATGGCCGTCTCCTTGTCGTTCGATGCGTCCTGACGCAACGAGTGCGCCTAAAACAAAGGCCCCGAGGTTGGGTCTCGGGGCCTTGAAAATCGGACCCCGGACGGACCGATACCAGTCCATCCGGGGTGAGGTGTGGCAGGGTGCGGTTATCGACCCGGATGGACGCTTCTAAACCACCAAAAGCAGAAGAAGCGTCCCATATGTTCCACCTGATGTCAGCTCTGCTGACAGCTGGCGAATGTTTACGGCGTTTGCGCGCCGGTGTCAAGCATCAATTCGGGTGCCGGGTCGCCGATCAGTTCACTGAACCTCTTCCCGGCGGGGGTGAGCGCGCCGGCGGCGGCCCCGTCCGCCGCCTGGTCCTCGGCCAGCTGCAGGAGCTGCAGGCGGCTCATTCGGCCCGCCTCCTCCGTGTACTCCAAGGCGGAGAAAAAGAGCTCCGGCCGGGAAAACGTGCAGAACTCCGCTGCCAGGGTATGCGCGATTGCCACCGTCGTTTCCACGAAGCGCCGGTCGAGCGGCTGCCAGAATGAGAACACCTCCCGCGCAAGGACTTCGGTACGCCCCAGGCGGCCGAACTCGCGGCTGGACTCCTTTCGCAGCCAGGCGGCGCCGATGGCGATCTTTTTGCCGCGCGCGCGGGCAATATCGGCCGCCTGGATGAGCCGGTCGTAGGCGAAGCCGTAGCGGATCAGGTGGATGTGGAGATCCAGGTAGTGAAGCTCGGGGATGGCCCCCAGGGCCTTCAGGTAATCGAGGGCGGTCCATGTGCCGGCCCCGGCTCCTAGTTTTACCGCACCCGCGTCGAGGCCCTGGACCACGTGGCGCACGGTGGCGGCGAACTCCGCGGGGGGAAACGGCAGCCCCGTGTGCTGGGCGACGGCATCCGGCCCGGAGAGAACGGTCAGGTAATCCGGCCGCAGGTCGGCGAGGATGGTCTCGGCCATCTCCCTCAGTCCGGTGTTGAAGCGGGTGCGAGTCAGACCGGCGCTATTTTTCGGCGGAGCGGCCGACTCCGGCGCACGGGGCAACACCCCGATGGCGACCACCAATAAAAACCCCCGCTGGCGGATCTCGCCTGCGAGGTTGCGGAAAAAATCTCTATGCTGGGAGTGTTGAGGAGGCTCGCGCGTCAATAACGGATAGGGGACATTCAGGCAGACGATCTTGACGCCGATCGCTCGCAGACGATCCAGCGTCGTGGCCGCGGAGCTGAGCCGCTCATCCCCGGGAGGGCGCCCGGCACGATGCCCGGCGGTTTCGGGCAGCTCGACCCCGAAGGCGGTTGCGCCGGCTTTCGCGCCCCAGAGACTGCTGAAGACCGGATTCAGGAGCGAGAGCTCGGATTCCAACTCCGCGTAGAGCGTGCGGTAGCCCTCGGGCACCGCGGCGGGAACCGGGTCGAGCGGCACCCCGGGGATCGATCTCCCGCAACCCAGCACCGCGCATATCCACAGGGCGAGTACGGTATGGCGCATCAGCGTTCCCATGGCCCGATCGGTATACACCGAGTGGCGCCGGCTTTACAATCTCCGGCTGAGAGTTACTTTTACCCTCAGGAAATCAAAAGTAATGTGATCCGCTGCAACCAATCCAGAGGGAGTTGAAATCATGAGCAATGCCCATAAGGTCATCCTTCCGGCGAATCCCGATGCCGGTTCCAAGCTCGCCAAAATCGAGTTCCCGGCCGAGCTGCCGATTCTGCCGTTGCGCAACACGGTCGCCTTCCCATTTACCATTCTGCCCCTGTCCGTCGGCGTCGAGCGCTCGGTCAGGCTCGTCGAGGAGGCCCTGCAAGGCGATCACCTGATCGGTCTGGTGGCCATGAAATTCCCCGAGATCGACGAACCCGTCCCGGGGCAGGTGCACGAAGTGGGAACGATTGCCCGAATCGAGCGCGTGGCAAAGAGCGCGGACAACGCCCTCAACGTCATCGTGCACTGCCTGGAGCGTTTCAAAGTCGACTTCTGGGCCGCCGACAAGCCCTACCTGCGCGCCAACATCCACGTGACGCCCGACCTGTTGTCCGCCGACCTGGAAACCGATGCATTGCAGCGCAGCCTGCTCGAAGTGGCCCAGGAGGTCGTCTCGCTGTCACCCAGCTACCCCAAGGAGGCGGCCGAGTTCCTGGCGCAGGTCAAGGACCCCCGCTACCTGGCCTATCTCGTCGCCAACTACGCCGGCTTGGACATGCCCAAGGCCCAGGCGGTGCTTGAGGCGGACGATCTCAAAGACAAGCTGCGCAGCCTGATCGCGCATCTCAGCCGCGAGAAGGAGGTGCTCTCCCTCGGCCGCAAGATCCAGAGCGAGGCGCGCGAGGGAATGGAAAAGGCGCAGAAGGACTACTTTCTGCGCCAGCAGCTCAAGGCCATCCAGAAGGAGCTGGGGGAGACGGACGAGGCCGACGCCGAAGCGGTCGGATACGCGGAGAAGATCGAAAAGGCCGATCTGCCCGCCGAGGCCCGCAAGGAGGCCAAGCGCGAGCTGAAGCGGCTGGAGAGCATGTCGCCGCACGCACCGGAGGCCTCCATCATCAAGACCTACCTGGATTGGCTGGTGGATCTGCCCTGGAACAAGGTCAGCGAGGACCGCACCGACATCGACCATGCGCGGGCCGTGCTCGACGCGGACCACTACGGCCTGCAGGACGTGAAAGAGCGCATTGTCGAGTACCTCGCCGTGCGCAAGCTCGTCTCTGAACGCGGCGTCAAGCAGACGGCGGAATCCGAAAAAACCTCCGAGGCCATGGGGGCCATCCTGTGTTTCGCCGGCCCTCCGGGCGTGGGCAAGACCAGCCTGGGAAAGAGCATCGCCCGCGCCCTGGGGCGCAGCTTCACCCGCATGAGCCTGGGCGGGGTGCGCGACGAGGCCGAGATCCGCGGCCATCGGCGCACCTACATCGGCGCCATGCCGGGGCGCATCATCCAGGCCGTTAAACGCGCGGGCACCAAAAACCCGGTCTTCATGCTCGACGAAGTCGACAAGATCGGGATGGATTGGCGCGGGGACCCGAGCAGCGCCCTGCTCGAGGTGCTCGACCCGGCCCAGAACCACGCGTTCCGGGACCACTATCTGGATGTGGATTTCGATCTGAGCGATGTGATCTTCATCACCACCGCCAATCAGCTCGAGACCATCCCGGCGCCGCTGCGGGACCGCATGGAGATCATCACCCTGGACGGCTACACCGAGTTCGAAAAAGTCCAGATCGCCAAACGGCACCTCATCCCGCGCCAGATCCGGGCGCACGGTCTCAAAGACGAGGAGATCACCTTCACCGATGACGCCGTGCGCAAACTCATCCAGGACTACACCCGCGAAGCCGGCGTGCGCAACCTGGAACGCCAGGTCGGCGCGATCTGCCGCAAGAGCGTCGTGCGCATCGTCGGCCACCAGTGGTCCCACGTGGTGGTGACCGGGGAGCTGGTGCGCGAGCAGCTCAAAAGGGAAAAATTCGAGGCGGAACGCTCCGAGCAGATCGAAATCCCCGGGATCGCCACCGGCCTGGCGGTGACGGCGGTCGGCGGCGACATCCTTTTCATCGAGGCCACCCGCATGAAGGGCAAGGGCAACCTCACCCTGACCGGCCAACTGGGCGAGGTGATGCGCGAGAGCGCCCAAATCGCGCACAGCTACGTTCGCTCCAAAGCCGATCAGCTCGGCATCTCCGCGGAGGTGTTCGAGGCGACCGACGTCCACCTGCATGTGCCGGCCGGGGCCATTCCCAAGGACGGCCCCTCGGCGGGGATCGCCATGGCCATGGCGATGGCGAGCCTTTTCAGCGGACGCACCGTGCGCGGGGATGTGGGCATGACCGGAGAGGTCACCCTGCGCGGCCGGGTGCTGCCGGTGGGCGGGGTCAAGATGAAGGTGCTGGCCGCACACCGCGCCGGCCTGACCACGGTGATTCTTCCCAAACGCAACGAAAAAGACCTCGACGACCTGCCGACGGAGGTTCGGGACGAGCTTCGGCTCGTCCTGGTGGAGCGCATCGACGAGGCCCTGGACGTCGCCTTCGGCGCGGAGGCGAAAAGGGAGCTGGCCTTCGCCAAACCCTGGCTCGCGGGCGAATCCTCCGCCGATCCGGGCGCCGAGCAGAGCCCGTTTGCATAATCGTCGACGGGGAGCATGAGGCCGGAGCCACGCTCGATAAAAACCATAGCCAAAAGGAGAAAAAGCGAGTATAGGGGCACCAGAAAGACGAGTGCTGCGGGGACGGCTCCAGGCTGGGCCTTCTGAGTTGAAAAATCCTTTTTTCTTCCTCGATCTCGATATCAACCCGCCGCCGGCTTCGGAAACCGGCGGCGGGCATCTTCAACCTCTCACAAGGAAGGAGGATTCGCTATGCTCAGGCGCTTGGCTTCATTATTTACCCTCATCATGCGCAGTTATCTTCCCGACGCCTACCTCTTCGCCATCCTGTTGACCTTTTTGTCCGCCATCCTGGCCCTGGTCTTCACCGGTTCGGGCTTCATGAAAGTCATCACCTCCTGGGGCGACGGGATTTACGGCATCATCGCGTTCGCCTTCCAGATGATCCTGATCTTGATCACCGGCCATGCGCTCGCCCTGACGCCGGCGGTGAACCGGATTCTAATGGCCATCGCCGGTATCGGGAACACCCCGGTCAAGGCCGGCATGATCGTCGCCTTTGTCGGCGGCGTGTGCTCGTGGATCAACTGGGGCTTCGGCCTGATCGTGAGCGGCCTTTTGGCCGTTGAGATCGCCAAGCGCAACCGGGAAGTCGATTTCCCCTACCTCGTCGCCGCCGGCTACAGCGGATTCGTGGTCTGGCACATGGGGCTTTCGGGCTCGATCCCGCTGGTCTGCGCCACGGCCAAGAGCGCCCAGAACTTCATCGAGAAGGCCACCGGCGCGGTGGTCCCGATTTCAGACAGCATCTTCCAGGCATTCAACCTGCTGCCGGCGCTGCTCATCATCTTCACCATGCCGCTGCTCTACGCCTTGATCCACCCCAAGGCGAGCGAGGTCAAGCTCATACCTCCCGAGAAGCTCAAAGAGGTCGAAAACATCACCGTGCGGATCCCCTTCCCGTCACAGGCGACCTTGGCGCAGCGCATCGACCACAGCTACGTCATCAACATCATCTTCGGCCTGCTGGGGGTGATCTACCTTTATAACCACTTCAGCACCAAGGGCTTCGACCTCAACCTCAACATCGTCATCTTCATCTTCTTCATCAGCGGGGTGCTGCTCCACGGCAAGCCCGTGAACTACATCAACGCCATCGCCATCGCCATCAAGGGCGCCGGCGGCATCGCCCTGCAGTTTCCGCTCTACGGCGGGATCCAGGGCATCATGATCGGCACGGGGCTGGCGAAGGTGATCGCCGGGTGGTTCGTGGCAGTCTCCACGGCCGAAACCTTCTACATGTTCCAGTTCTGGGCGGGCGGCATCATCAACGTCTTCGTCCCCTCCGGCGGCGGGCAGTGGGCCGTCCAGGGCCCGATCACGATCGAGGCGGCCAAAACCATGGGGATCGACATGGTGCGCTCGGCCATGATGGTGGCCTGGGGCGACCAGTGGACGAACATGATCCAGCCTTTCTGGGCCCTGCCGCTGCTGGGGCTCGCGGGGCTCTCGGCCCGGGACGTCATGGGCTACACCACCATGGCGCTGCTCTGGAGCGGTGCGATCTTGACGGCCTTCGCCCTTCTGGTCGGCTTCAGGGTCCTGTAGGCCGGGCCATCATCGCCCCGCCGCGCCAGCGCCCCCGCGGCAGACAACGGGCGCTGGCCCTTGACAACGGGCCGCGGCACGCTTTAAAAAAGCGCCCGCCGACGGCTGGCCGCCACGCGTTCAAAAGGTTATGTCAGGCCCCAAAGCGCCATCCCGACCTTTCGGGGTGGCGCTTTTTTTGGGAAGTGCGGCATGACGACAAAGATTCTCGTTTTAGGGCTCTATTTCCTGGCGCTCCTGGCGATCGGCTACTTCGCCCGCACCCACTGGCGCTCGACGCCTGCGAGTTATTTTCTGGCCGATCGCCGCCTGGGCGCCTTGGTGCTATTGGCCACCATGGCCGCCACCAACTTCTCCGCGTTCACGGTCTTCGGGACCTCGGGCGCCGGCTACCGCGACGGCTGGAGCTTTTTCCCGATCATGGGGTTCGGGACCGGGTTCATGGCGCTGAGCTTCTGGCTCATCGGCCGCAGGGTCTGGCAGGTCGGCCGCGAGCGGGGCATCATCACCCCGCCGGAGCTCGTGCAATCCCTCTATGGCAGCCGGCCCCTGGGGGTTCTGGTCGCCCTGGTCATGATCGTCTTCACCATTCCCTACCTGGCGCTTCAGCCCATGGCCGCCGGGTATGCCCTCCAGGAAGTCACCGGGCTTCCCTACCGCTGCGGCAGCCTTCTGATCACGGTCATCATCGTCCTCTACACCCTAAGAGGCGGCATGCGGGCCGTGGCATGGACCGATCTGTTCCAGGGGCTCCTGCTTCTGGCGCTGCTCACGGCCGCCCTGGTCATGGTGGCCGGCCACCACGGCGGCTTGGCGGCCGCCAGCCAGAAGGTTCTGGCGCTCAAGCCCGAGCTCTTCTCCCGGCCGGGCGGGCTCGGCCACTATTCGCCCGGGATCTGGTTCAGCTACATGGCGCTCTGGTTCGTGTGCGACCCGATGTTCCCCCAGCTGTTCCAGCGCTTCTTCGCCGCCCGCAGCGAACGGGCCATCGCCCGCATGATGCTGCTCTACCCCCTGGTCTGCACCGTGGTCTTCCTCCCGCCGATCGCGGTGGGGGTGCTGGGGCATCTGTGGTTCCCTGATCTATCCGGAAAACAGGCCGACCGCATCCTGCCGATGGTGGTGAACGCGGTGGCCGGCGACGTGATGGCCGCCCTGGTCACAGCGGCCGGGCTGGCCGCTCTCATGTCCACCATGGATTCGCAGCTGCTCACCTTGAGCTCGATCTTCACCCGCGACCTGTTGCCGGTGGTGCGCCGGGCCGAGCCCGCCACCAGCATCCACGGCCGGATCTTCGTCGCCGGCTTGAGCGCAGCCGGGCTGGTCCTGGCCTGGCACCCGCCGGCCACCATTCTCGAAATCGCCACCCAAACCTTCACCGGGCTGGCGGTGCTTTTCCCCACGGTCCTCTTCGGGCTTTACTGGCGGCGCGTTTATCCCTTGCCGGCGGTGCTGTCGATCCTTGTCGGCGAGGCCCTGCTCCTTCTTTTTCACTTCAAATGGTTTTCGGCGGCCCCCTTTCTGCCCGTCGTCTGGGTGATGCTTGCGGTGTTCGGCGTCTACCTCGCCGGCCACGGGTTCACCCGCCTGCGGCAGGGCACGTTGCCGCTGCGCCCTCCCGGATGGCTGCGGGATCCCAGTTTCCTGATGCTGGTCGGTGTTTTTTTGCTGGCGATGGATTTTTGGGCCTGGGGCCGGATCGACCCGCTGGTCGCAGGCCTGCCGGTGTGGATCGCCCATTTTATAGCTCTCTCGGCCTTGCAGACGGCGATCATGGCCTTCATGGTGCGCCGGGCCGAACGCGGCGGGTTGCAAACGGGTTGAAGCCGCTTATCGTCTATATAATTGCGATCCAAAGAGCACGAGGAGGGAATTTCGCATGCCCACCCTACCGCTTTTCCCGCTGGGCCTAGTCCTGCTGCCGGGGATGCCCCTGCCGCTGCACATCTTCGAGGAGCGCTACAAACTGATGATCTCGGAATGCCTGGCGGCGCAAAAGACCTTCGGGATCGTGCTCTTCGACGGCAAAGCCATCCAGGCGGCAGGGTGTTCGGCGCGGGTGATCGAGGTGCTCCAGCGCTACGAGGACGGCCGCATGGACATCCTGACGCGCGGGGAGCGGCGCTTCCACCTGCACGCGGTGATCGAACGCAAGCCCTACCTGGAGGCGGAAATCGAGTATTTCGACGATGAGCCGGAGTCAGCCGCCGACGACCTGACAGCGGTTGCCGAAACCGGACGGCGGCTGCTGCAATCGCTTGCCGAGAGCGGCTCCCCGGCCGGCATCGCCGACGGGTCCGACCTGTCGGATCCCCGCCGGCTCTCCTTTGCGATCGCCGCGCTCGAGGAGATCGCTCCCCGGGAAAAGCAGCGCTTTCTGGAAATGAGGTCGAGCGCAAAGCGGCTGCACAAAAGCGTCGAGGTGCTCGCCCGCGTGGTCGAGCGCATCCGGCTGACGCAGCAGATCCACTCCATCATCGGCGGCAACGGCCACCCCCCTCTCGGTCTTGTCGCCAAAATCGCCGCCTCCGGGGATGGATAGTCACTCCACCGCCGCCTGCCACAGGTAGTAGAAACCGGACTGGGCGGCGGGCATCAGGCGCGGCACTCCGAGATCCAGGAGCGCCGCGGGGCGGCTGCCTTCATACGAGGTTACGGGGTTGTAGATGTTGTCGTTCGGGTAGTCGAGACGGCGGTAAACCACGACGCGGGCGTCTTCCGGCAGGCCGGAGCGCGTCTTGGCCTCGCTCAGGGCATCGGACATGTAGCCGATGCGGTCCACCAGATTCAGCGTCAGCGCCCGGTCCGCCAGAAACACGCTCGCCGTGGAGACTTCGGCCAACGCCGCCGGCTCTGGTTTGCGGTGCCGGCCGACCAGGTCGACGAAGCGTTTGCCGAGCTGCTCCGTCATCGCGGCCAGAATCTTCTCCTCTTCCGGCGTCGTGTGCCGGAAGGGGGACCCGATGTCCTTGTTGACGCCGGATTTGCTCACCTCGACCCCCACCCCGATTTTATCCATGAGCGCGGCGACCTTGGGCCGGATGAAAATCACCCCGACCGACCCCGTCACGGTGGTGGGGTGGGCCACGATGTGATCGGCGGGAAGCGCGATGTAATAGGCGCCGGATGCGGCCACGTCGAGCATGGCCGCGATCACCGGAATCCCGCGCTCCTCTTTGAAGCGCAGGATTTCGTGGTAGAGGATGTCGCTGCCGGTCACGGACCCGCCCGGCGAGTTGATCTGCAGCACCACGGCGCGCACATCCTTGTCCTGCGCGGCCTTGCGCAGGTGGGAGACCACCTCCTGCACCAGGCTCGGCCGGGTGCGGACCAAACCCTCGTCGGGGCTGTTCGAGATGACGCCGCGCACGGGGATGACCAGGATTTTCTGTTGCGCCTGGCCCTCTAAGGTGGACTCCTGAAGCGGGTCCGCCTGGCTGGGGAACAGCTTGATCTGGGGGGCGGCGCACCCGACCGTCGTGACGATGAGAATCGATGCGATGGTGACTATCAGGTTCCTCATGCGGACCCCTTTTGCCGGTGCCCTGAGCCGGTTGGGCCAACGACCGGCGGCCGTCATGCAAGCAGCCCGGCGGTCAGCAGTATGTCGCGGATTTCGCTCTTTTCCTTTTCCGTGGCCGGCAGCAGCGGCGGCCGGGGAGCACCGCCATAGTACCCCAGCATGTCCAACGCCGCCTTCAGGCCGGCAACGCCGTAGGTGGCCGTCAGGGCGGTGTTGACCGGAAGCATCTTGATCTGCAGCTTGCTCGCGGCCTCGAGCTCCCCTTTTTTCAGCAGGCTGCAGATGCGGACACAGGCCTTTGGCGCCACATTGGCCAGGGCCACGACCCCGCCGACGCAGCCCAGGGTGAGCGCGCCGAAAAGCGCGCCGGCCGTGCCGACCAGCACGCTGAACTCCTCGGCGGCGCGGCTGACCATCTCCCCCAAGGCGGAGACGCTGCCGTTGCTGTCCTTGATCCCGATGATGTTGGGGTGCTGCGAGAGCGCGGCCACCAGGTTGACGCTGACGCTGATGTGGGTGAACTTGGTGACGTTGTAGATCAGAATGGGGATTTCGGCTTGGTCGGCCACCGCCGTGAAGTGCCGCAGCAGGGCGGCCTCGTTCATGCGCCCGCCGTAGTAGAACGGGGTCACCACCAGGGCCGCATGGGCGCCCAGCCGGGCGCAGCGGTTGGTCAGCTCGATGGTCTGCCAGGTCGATTCGCAGCCGGTCCCGGCGATGACCTTCATGCCCGGGGCCGCCGCTTGGACCACGGTCTTGACCACCGCGAGCTTCTCCTCGTCGCTTAGGTAGACGGCCTCGCCGTTCGAGCCGAAGGTCACATAGCCCGAAAGGCCGGTGGCGTTCCAAGCGGCGATGTTCTCGGCCAGCTTGTCGCAGGCGAGTTTTCCATCGACAAACGGGGTCGGGATGGGGGGAAAGATTCCATGCAGATCGGTGGGTTTCATTTGCGACTCCTCATGGTGGAATTTCACGCCGAACGCTGGGGCGGGGCGCCGACCCCTCATCCTATAGCGCATGCCAGGCGGGATGTCACTGCCGGCGGCGGCCATTTTTTTGCAAAACCGGCCGCCGCGGTGTATGGTCCCCGTCGCCGGGCCGTTTTTAAACCGGCGGATTCCAGACAAATGCCATCGAGGAGGGTTTATGCACCATTCGGTTCGACGGTACGTGCGCTTTGAGCATCGGGGACGAATCGCCTACGGAGTTTTAGAGGCAGCGGCTATCCGCTTGATCGGCGCGGACCCGTTCAGCGGCGGGGCCGAGACCGGCCAAACGGTCCCGCTGCAGGAGGCGAAGCTCCTGTGGCCGTGCGAGCCCTCCAAGATCCTGGCGGTGGGGTTGAATTACAAAAGCCACCTGGGCAGCCGGCCGGCCCCGACCCAACCCGAGCTCTTCTGGAAGCCGGTCTCCTGCCTGCTCGCGCCCGAAGGGGCCATCATCCTGCCGCAGGGGGCCTCGAATGTCCACTACGAGGGCGAACTCGTGGTCGTGATCGGGCGCAGGACCAAGGCGGTCTCGGCGGCGGAGGCGGCGGCCTGCATCTTCGGCTACACCTGCGGGATCGACGTGAGCGAGCGCGACTGGCAGAAGAACGACCTGCAGTGGTGGCGCGCCAAGGGCGCGGACACCTTCGGGCCGCTCGGCCCGGCGATCGCGGTCGGGCTGGACTACAAGGCCTCGCGCCTGCAGACCCGCGTCAACGGCGAAGTGAAGCAGTCCCAGCTTTTAAGCGATCTGCTCTTCGACGCGGCCACGGTGGTAAGCCATGCCAGCCGCTGCGTGACGCTGCTGCCGGGGGACGTGATCTACACCGGCACCCCCGGCACGACGAGCGCCCTCGCGCCGGGGGATGTGGTCGAGGTGGAGATCGACGGGATCGGCATCCTAAAGAATCGGGTTGCGGCATAAAAACGCCGCGAAACGATCTTTTTTACACCCCCGGTATTTTCGGGCGTGAAAAGTTCTAGAGGACCTCGGTCAGGTGCCTGACCTCTACCGCAAGCCCGTGCCGACGCACGCCGTGGGCAAGCTGCAGGATGCAGGCCGGGCACGTCGTCACCACTAAATCCGCCTCGCTTTTTTTTAAATTTTCCATCTTGCGGTCGAGCACCCGCATGGCCAGCTCGTAGTGGCTGAGCGCGTAGGAGCCGGCCCCGCCGCAGCACCAGTCGGCCTCGGCCAGCTCGACGAACGTCGCCCCCGGCTGCCGCTGCAGCAGCCGGCGCGGCTCTGAAAGAATCCCCTGCCCGCGAACGGCGTGGCAGGGGTCGTGGAAGGTGACCCGCCTTCCCCGCAGGCGGCCGGATTCGGCGGGGGGCGCCGATTGCAGCCACTCGGATGCATCCTGGGTCCTGGCGGCGGCGGCCCGGGCCGCCGCGCTCAGCGGGTGCCCCCCGGAGAAAAGCCGGGGATAGGACTTGATGAAACCGGCGCAGCTCGAACAGTCGGTCACGACCGCCGCCGCGCCGGTCGCCGCCAGAATTTCCAGGTTCTTCGCGGCGAGCCGCCGCGCCGCCTCCCGGTCGCCGTAGGAGAAGGCCGGCAGGCCGCAGCAGTTGGTGCCGAGCACCTGAACGCTGCTGCAGTGGCGCCGCAGCAGCTTCAGGGTCGCGGCTCCGGCGGCGGTCTGGACCACGTCGACGCCGCAGCCGACGAAATAGGCGACGGCCGGGCCCGCCCCTTGGCCGGGGTAGATGCCCTCCGGATAGCGCACGCGCAGCGGCTGAGTCGGCAGGGAGTCGACGATCTCTTCGGCATGAGCGAAGTCGGGGCCGAAAACACGCAAAAGGCCCAGCGCACGGGCCAACCTGCTCGCGCCGCTGTTCTTGCCGAGGGCCGCCGCGCGGGCGGCGAGGTGCAAGCGCCGGGGATGGGGCAGAAGCCGGTCGAAGAGCAGCCGGTGAATGGAGGTGCGGCCGACCTTTTGCAGGTATTCGGCGCGGGCCTGCACCACGAGCTCGCCGGTCGCGATCGCGGGGAAGCAGTTGCTCGTGCAGGCGCCGCAGAGCAGGCAGGTGTAGAGCGGGGCCTCCAGCTCGGGGCTCCACTCGATACGGCCCTCTATCAGAGCGCGCAGCAGGGCGAGGCGACCGCGGGCGACCCCGGCCTCATGGCCGGTCGATCGGAAGATCGGGCAAGCCGCCTGGCAGAACCCGCAGCGGTTGCAGTGGGCGATCTCCTCGTAGCGCTCGGCGATGCTCATCGGGCTGCCCCCTGCGGCCCGCTTCCCGGCAGCGTCCCGGGTGCGAAAAGTCCGTGCGGATCGAGCGTCTCCTTGACGCGGTGCATCAGGCGCCACTCCGGCTGCGGCGCACCGAAGACGTCGTTCTCTCGCTTGAACTCCACGGGGGCGGTTTCGAGCAGAATGTGGCCCGCGAGCGCGTGCAACCCGCCCGATAGCCGCCGCCAATCGGCAAGGCCGAGTCCGTTCGACCCGGCCATGACCCGGCCGAAGCCGAACTCCACCAGCAGGGCTCCGCAGGCCGCGTACGGCTGAATCAGCTCCGCCGCCGCTGCGGCGCGGTCGGCAGGGGCCCCTGCGCGCAGAATGAAGGGTCGGCCGGCGATACCGGCATAGCTCGCCGCGAAGGCGCCGCTGACCGCGTCGTAGTCCGTCGCGGTGACGGCCGCGAGCCGCGCCCGGCGACAGAACTCCTCGGCCCGCCTCAATTGGGCCGCAACCGTTTCAGCAAAGCCCTCGAAGCCGATCAAGAGCCGCCAGGCGGAAGCGTCCGCCGCGGGGGCCGCGGCCGCGAAGACGGCGCCGATGTCGGAGCCGAGCAGCTGGCGCGCGACGGCCTCACAGGCTTCCAGGCCGCCGACGGCCGAGAGCAGCGCGCAGCGCTCCGGCCGCGTGGCGGTCCGGAAGGTGAGGCGCGTGATCACCCCCAGCGTCCCGGCCGAGCCGGCGATAAGCCGGGTCAGGTCGTAGCCGGCGACGTTCTTGACCACCTGGCCGCCGGCGTTGATCAGCCGGCCGCGGCCGTCCACGAAGCGCAGGCCGAGCAACAGCCGGCGCGGCGCGCCGTAGTGCAGCCGCTCCGGACCACAGCCGCCCGTGGCCGCGATCCCCCCCAGGGAGCGCCGCTCCAGGCCGAGTGCCGGCCGCAGCGGCAGGAACTGGTTATGCGCGGCCAGCGCGGCCTGGAGCACCCCGAGCCGCACGCCCGCACCGGCGGTGACGACCTGGTTGGCGGGGTCCACCGCTACGATCGCATCGAGGCGCCCGGTGGCAAGCGGCGCCAGCGGCCGCGCGGGAAGATTGCCGAAGGGGCCGGCCGTGCCGGCGCCCTCGACCCTCAGTGCGCTGCCGTCGGCCAGGGCCGCCTTCACGGCGACGGCGGTCTCGCGCTCGGCGGCCGAAAGCAGGTCGTCCGCGCCGGCCCAGATCGCATGCGGCTTGTCGGCGAACTCGGTCGCCGTCTCCGGAAAGAGCTTGCCCGGGTTGAGGACCCCTAGCGGGTCGAAGGCCTGCTGCAGCGAACGTTGAACGCAAATGTCATCGTCGGAGAAGACCAGGCGCATGGCCTCCTTCTTCTCCATGCCGATCCCGTGCTCGCCCGAGATGGTTCCGCCCAGTGCGACGCAGGCACGCATGATCTCCCAGCCGGCCGCGTGCACGCGCGTAAGCTGATCGGGATCGCGCGAGTCGAACAGGATGAGCGGGTGCAGGTTGCCGTCGCCGGCATGGAAGACATTGCCGTGGTCGAAGCCGTATTTGCGGGCGATGGCGGCCACCTGCGCCAGCGCCTCCGGCAGCCGGGTGCGCGGTACGGTGCAGTCGTTGACCAGGTAATTGGGCGCCAGCCGCGCCACGGCGCCGAAGGCGCCGCGGCGGCCCTCCCAGAGCCGGTTGCGCTCGGCGGCGCTGCCGGCCGCACGCACCTCCCGGCAGCCGTTGGCCGCGCAGAGGGCGCGGATGCGCTCGGCCTGCCGCGCCAGCCCGGCGGCGGGACCCTCCACCTCGATGATCAGAACGGCCGCCGCGTCCCGCGGGTAGCCGCAGGCGAGGCTCTCCTCCACCGCGCGGATGATGGGGGCGTCCATCATCTCGAGGGTGGCCGGAACGATGCCGGCGGCGATGATGTCGGCGACCGACTGGGCGGCCGCGCGCACGTCGTCGTAGACGACGAGCTGCGTCAGCACCTGCTCGGGTCGCGGCAGGATACGCACCGTGACCTCGGTCACGACCGCCAGCGTCCCCTCGCTGCCGATGAGGAGCCCGCGCAGGTCATAGCCGGGCGGGTCGTGCGCCGGCCCCCCCAAACGGACCACCTCGCCGCCGCTCAGCACCGCCTCGAGTCCCAGCACATGGTTGGTCGTGACGCCGTACTTGAGGCAGCGCGGGCCGCCCGAGTTTTCGCCGACATTGCCGCCCAGGGTCGCCACCTTCTGACTGGCGGGATCCGGCGCGTAGAAGAAGCCCAGCGGGGCGAGCGCGTTCTGCAGCTCCAGGTTGGTGACGCCGGGCTGGACCACGGCGGTGCGGTTGTGCGGATGGATGGAGCGGATCCGGTTGAGCCGCGTCAGGCAGATGCTGAGCCCGCCGTAGGGCAGGACCGTGCCGCCGGAGAGGTTGGTGCCGAAGCCGCGAGGGGCGAAGGCCACTGCGGCCCGGCAGGCGGCCTTCACCACGAGCGCGGTTTCGCGGGCATCGGCCGGGAAGACCACCGCGGCCGGCGGCCCCTTGGCGAGGGAGCCGTCGTAGGAGTAGAGCTCAGCGGCGGTGCGGGATTCGGCGACGTGCCGCTCCCCGACGATCCGGCGCAGCTCGAGCAGGAGGGTTTTTGGGATCACGCGTCGATTCCGCCCCCGGGGGCGCCGCCCCGCGGCGGGAGGGCAAGCGCCGCGGCGCTGCCTTCGGCGCCGCCCGGCACCGGGTTTTCGCTACGCCGGTGCACTGGTGTAAACCGAATCGGCCGCCGCCTGCGCCCCGGGCCGGGCCTTGAATCCTTGCGCCTTGAGAACGGTTTCGAGCGCGGCCAGGAAGAGCATCACGTTCCTGCGGCGGCAGGAGTGCCCCATCAGGCCCACCCGCCACACCTTGCCGGCGAACTGGCCCAGGCCGCCCCCGATCTCGATGGCGAACTCGGAGAGCAGCGCCTGGCGCACCTTGGCATCGTTGACCCCCTCCGGGATGCGCACGGCGTTCAACATCGGCAGCCGCTCCTCCGCGGGCACCAGCATCGCGAGCCCCATGGCCTCGAGGCCGGCCACGAGGGCGCGGTGGTTCAGGCGGTGCCGCGCAAAGCGGGCCTCGAGCCCCTCCTCGGCAATGAGGCGCAGGGCCTCGCGCAGGGCATAGACCATGTTCACCGGCGCGGTGTGGTGGTACTTGCGGTCGCCGCCCCAGTAGTCGCGCACCATGCTGAGATCGAGGTACCAGCTCACCACCGGGTGCTTGCGCTGCTCCAGGGCCTTGACGGCGGCGGCGCTGAAGGTGACGGGCGAGAGGCCCGGTGGGCAGGAGAGGCATTTCTGGGTGCCGCTGTAGGCCGCATCGACCTGGAGCGGGTCGATCGGGACGCTCATCCCGCCGAGGGAGGTGACGCAGTCCACCAGGAGCAGGGCGCCGGCGGCGTGGGCGATCGTGGAGATATCCTCCAGCGGCGTGCAGGCGCCGGTCGAGGTTTCGGCGTGCACCACCGCCACCACCTTGGGGCGGCACCCCTTGACGGCCGCTGCGACCGCCGCCGGGTCCACGGCCCGGCCCCATTCGGCGTCCACGCGCACCAGCTTGCCGCCGATGCGCTGGACGATGTCGCACATGCGGGTCCCGAAGACCCCGTTCACGGCCACCACCACCTCGTCCCCGCACTCCACCAGGTTGGCGAAGCAGGCCTCCATGCCGGCGCTGCCGGTGGCCGAGACGGGGATGGTCAGGCCGTTGGCGGTCTGGAAGAGATAGCGCAGCAGCTGCTGGGTCTGGTTCATGGTCGCCAGAAAATAGGGGTCCAGGTGCCCGATGCAGGGCGCCGCCAGGGCCTGGAGCACCCGCGCCGGCACGTCGCTTGGGCCCGGGCCCATCAGCAGGCGCTCGCCGGGGTTGATGTCTCTGAAATCGGTGGGGTCGATGGGGGTCATGATGCCGTTTTCCTCCTTGCCGGGGTCGCTCTATGACGGCCGCGATCCAATCGGAGTTCAGCCGCTGAACGTTAAAGATTATAGAAGTGGCCGCAGGCTGTCAATAAGCGTTGCGAAAGAGCGGCCCGTTCGGCCCGACGTTGCTTTGACATCCGCTGGAAGCGGGGATAGAGACAGATTGACGGGGTCTCCTCTGCCTGCTGGATGCCCACAGCCCCATGGTGATCGGGTATGATTCGCGCCTGGCTTATATTCATCTTGTGCGCCCTGCACCTCTTCATCTCGCAGCTCTACCGGACGACCAACGCCGTTTTGGCCCCCTGGCTCGTCGCCGACATGAACCTCGACACACGCGGGTTGGGGCTGCTCTCCGCGGGGTTTTTCTACGCGTTCGCGCTGACGCAGATCCCGATCAGCATCTTTCTCGACAAGGTAGGCGCCAAGCGCATCATGATCGTGCTCTCTTTTGTCGGCATGGCCGGCGCCCTGATGTTCTCGACGGCGCAGGGGTTGGGCGGTGGCCTGACCGGCCGCCTGCTGCTCGGCGTGGGAATGGCCTGCAACATGATGGGCCCCTTGAAGCTTTTGACCGACTGGTTCTCCCCGAGGGTCTTCGCGACGCTTTCGGGCCTGCTGTATGCGATCGGGACCCTCGGCAACATGGTGGCCGCCACGCCGCTGGTTCTGCTGGTGGAGAAACTTGGGTGGCGCCTGAGCTTCCAGGCGATCATCAGCTTCCATCTGCTGATCACCCTGGCGCTGTTCTGGGTCGTGCGCGACCGGCCGGAAGGCTGCGCCCCTGTCGCGCCCCCCCCCGCAGCGGGGCGGCGGGCCGGGTCCCGCTGCGGCAATTTGGGGACCCTGATGGCCAGCCGAGACTACTGGATCATCTCGGCCGGCACGTTCGTGCGCTACGGCACCCACGCGGCGCTGCAAACCCTCTGGGCCGGACCGCTGCTCATGGAGGCGTTGGGGTTTTCACCCGTGCAGACGGGCAACATCCTGCTGGCGATGAACGTCGGTTTGATCCTGGGCGGCCCCCTTTGGGGCGCCGTCTCCGACCGGTTCCAGACCCCCAAATGGGTCATTGCCGGCGGCCTGCTGCTGATGGCCGCCATCACCTTCGTGCTGAGGGGGCTGCCGCCGGGAACCAGCGAACTGGCGGCCGGGGCCGTTTTTTTCTGCTTCGGGCTTGCTTCGGCCAGCGGCATGCATGTCTATGCCCACATCAAGGCGCTCGTCCCGAAAGAGATGGCGGGCGCTGCCATGAGCGGCACCAACTTCTTCACCATGATGGGCCCGGCGGTTTTTCTACAGGGGCTGGGCATCGCCATGCAGGGGCTCTACCCGGAGGCCTCGCGCGGCCCCCAGGCCTTCGGCACGGCGCTGTGGATCTGCCTCTTCTGCCAGGCGGCGATCGGGGGGGGGTATCTCTTTACGCGCAGCAGCTATCGCTCCGGCAACCCGACACCGCCAGGCAGCCAACCGGTGGGATAGCCCGGTGGGAGGGCGGCTCCCACCGGGCGCAGACGGGGCGGACGGGCCCCGATCGGGTTCCATGGCCACCCGTTTTCAGGGCGGCGCGCGGTTCAGAAGAACCTATCCTGCAGGCCATAGGGGTCTTTGAACTCCAGCTCGGGCTGGAAGCGCAGCTTGCCGTCGGGGCCCCTCCGGTCCACATATTTCAGGATCTCCAGGTCCACCTTCAGGGGCACGTCGACTCCGGCCCGGGTCAGGGCCTGCCGCAGGTAGGCCTCGGCCCGGGTCCCGAACGCCACGGAGTCCCCTAAGATCCGCAGGCCTTCGGGCGGGTTGTGGAAACCGACGGAGTTTTCGGCGCCCATGAAGACCGTGCGGTAGAACGCCTCCTCGTAGAACTCCTTGGCCTTGTCGTAGAGCTCCCGGTCGATCGCCTTGCCTTCCGCCTGGGCCTTGTGGGTCATCTCGAAGAGCTTGGCCACGGTGGCGCACTGGTAGCCGGCCCGGATCATGATCGACGCCGTCCGGTCCTGGATTGAGAAGACGCGGTCGCGCAGCCACTGCGGGCTCTGGGCATGGCACTGTTTGCAGGCTTTCATGTCCGCCTGGACCGGGCTCATCACGCGGTGGTCCGACACCTTGTGGACCCCGGCGATCGTGTAGGGCATGTGGCAGTCCGCGCAGGAGGCTCCGGCCCTGAAGTGGGTGCTGTTGTAGGTCCAGAACTCGTACTCCGGGTGGCGGAGGAAGGCCATCTTGAAGCCGGTCACCTTCTGGGTCCACTCCTTCACCGTTTCGTCGCTGCGGATCTGCTTGATGATGTTTTCGATGCTGATTTCGCCGAATTTGGACTTCTGCCAGGGGAAGTAGAGGCCGACCGACTTGCCCTCCTTGTCCTTGGGGATGTTGTAGGTGACATGGCACTGGGCGCAGACGGCCGAGCGCATCTCCTGGCGCGTCAGCTTGGCGGGGTCGACGCCCATCGACTTGAAGGCCTCGACCAGCGTGAACCCGCGCGAGATCCTGAGGCTCATGTCTTTATTGTCGTGGCAGTCGATGCAGGCCACCCCCAGCTCGCGGCCTTTTTCGGGGATCCGGCCGAGCACCTCCTTGAACGGCTTGCGAAAGTAGTCCACCCCCATTTCTTTGTGCAGCCCGGGCGCGTAGGGGCTCTTGCAGCTCAGGCAGACCCCGCCGGCGCCCAGGCGCGAGGAGTCGATCTCCAGCTGGTCGCGCACCATGTAGGCGTGGCCGCGGGGCTCGTTGTACTCGACGCCGAACCCCCATCCGTTGAACAGCAGGGCCATGTAGGGGAAGTGGGAGAGCTTGTCCATGGTCACCGGGCCGCTGTCCATGCCGGTCTTGTACTTGCTCCTGCGGGCCGACACCGGCTCCTCGGTCTTCTTCCAAAGCTCATACTCCTCGGGGAAAGCGCGGCCCCAGAGGGCCGGGTCTATCTCCCCGTCGGGGATCGTGACCACCTGCCGCGGCTGGGGCTTGGTCGGCTCGCAGCCGGCGAGCAGTGCGGCCAGGATCACGCTCAGGCAAAGCGCCAAGGCCAAGTTCAAACGGTGTGGCATCTTCCCCCTCCTCACGTATGGTTGGTTGAACCCGATCGGATGTCAGTTCGTCAATCGGACGGCGGCCAGGCTGTGCTGCAGAAACCGGTGGCATTCCCAGCAGTCGCGCTCCTGATTGATCATCGCCACGCGCTCGCCGTGGCAGCGGATGCAGTTGGCCTGCACGAACCGCCGGCCGCGGTCGGAGAGCGTGATCGTCTCCGGGGTCCGGCCGGAGTAAAACACCACGACGTCTTTCATTCCGTCGATCGATTTCCAGACATAGTAGGCGGGCAGGTTCGCGTGCGGCAGGTGGCAGTCGACGCAGCGGATCGTGCGGTGGGCGCCGACGTTGAACCACGCCTCGTACTGGGATTCCATGACGTGGCAGGAGCCGCAGAAGAGCGCTGTCTCGGTTTTGGCCATGAGCTGGGGGGGGCCGAAGGCCAAAAACGCGCCGGCCGCACCGCCCGCGATGCAAAGCAACACCAGGATCTTCCAGTTGATTCGTTTCAGGAGCGCCATCGTTCTTCGACCTCCCCGGGCAGGTGGCGGCCGTGGGTGCCGGCGGCGGTCGTTCGGCCGTCGCGGCCCCGTTGGTGATGGAGAGCAGCCGGTGACTAAAACCTAATGTGGACGGGCGTCTGGATTCGTATAGCAGGCCGCCCGCGGGAATAAAATTGACTTATGTCAAAAACTGCCGTCGGCCGCGCCCCGGACACGGAAGGAGGGGCTCTGGAGCTTCGAGCGCCGGCACTGCGGGCACCGGCCGGGGCGGGTGAGCCGGCGGCGGTGTTCGAAGAGATAGCCGCAGAGCAGGCACCGGCTGGGAGTCACGCTGAACGTTGCGCCGGCCGCCGCCATCGAGCGCTGCACGTGCGCCAGGTGCGCGTAGACCTCCTTCTCCTTGAGGCCGAGCTCCCGGCTGAGCTCGCGCGCGTCCATCTCCTGCGCGATCAGCAGAGAAACGATTCGGCGGCGGAGGGTTTGGGTCGACATCGCGCCTTACCCGGGCTCGCGCTCCTGCTTGAGCAGACAGCAGGCGATCCGGGGGGCGGGCCTTCCGGCGGGCGCCGCCGGGCCGGGCTGAATGAGCTGGTGCATGACGCAGCCCTCCGGGATCTCCAGCCGGAAGAGATCTTTTTCGTTCAGCTTCGGTCGCTGCGCCAGCCGGCCGCCCTCGAAGGCCAGACTGTGCAGGGGGTAGTCCTCGCACAGCGGGCAGCGGTAGACCCGGCCGTTGGGGAAGACGAAATAGTTGTCGGCCACGAGCCCCGCGCACTCGAATTTTTCGCCGGGTTCGAGAAACACCTTGGGATAGATCACCCGGATGCCCCGCCGGGCGATCGCCGCGGCCGCAGCCGGCACCTGCACGCCCCATGCGGAAGCCCGCACCCGCGCGAGCTCCGACCCGCCCGGGCCGCAGCCGCTGCGGGCGGCCTTGCCGCGCAGCCCCAGCACCTGGATGAAAAAGCGCTCGATGCCCAGTTCCTCGAGGAGCGGCCCCATGGCGGCCAGCTCCGCCACATTGGCGCTGCTGACGGTGGTGATCAGGCTGGTGTGGAAGCCTTTGGCGCGCGCCCGTCGGATCCCGTCGATGCAGGCGTCGAAGGAGCCTCGGCCCCTGAGCCGGTCGTTGGTCGCCGCGGTGGCCCCGTCCAGGCTGAAGCTGAACACATCCACCTCCGCGGGGGAGAGCTTTTCGAGGATGTCGTGAAAGAGGTACCCGTTGGTGTCGATGGTGACGCTGCCGTAGCCGAGGCGCCGGGCCGCGCGCACGGCCCGGGCCAGGTCCGGGTGCAGGGTGGGCTCGCCGCCGAGCAGCACCAGGTTTGCGCCCGGGCTGCGGTCGGCCAGCAGCCCCAGCCAGCGCTCGATGCGCCGGATCGGCAGGCGGGACCGCCCGTGCTGCTCCGGGTTGATGTAGCAGTGGCGGCAGCGCAGGTTGCAGCGGGTCAGCACGTGCAGGAACACGTTGGCCGTCTGCCGGCAGAATTGGACCGTAGGGGGCGCCATCGCAAGGGTATCCCGATCGAAGCCTGAGAATACCCTTAAAAGGGACGGGCTTTCAAGCGGCAGGGCAAAAGCGCCAGCGGGCGACGCCCGGGCCGGAATCGGGTGTAGTTCGCCGCCGTCACGATGGGGAGCTCAGCTGCTTGATCTTGCGCTTGGCCGCGATCAGCTCCTCGTTGGTGGCCCGCAGCCGGACGGCCATGTACTCCGCGAAGATGCGATAGAGGAGCAGGAGAAAATCCAGCTTCTCCTCCTGAGGGGTGCTGGTGTTGAAACGGCCGGCGGCGCCGGTGTCCACGGCCAGGCAGACCGTTTTGCCCACGGCCTTGGCGGTGGCCGACCGGCCGAGGCTGTCGATGATGCGCATCTCCCCGAAAATATCGCCCTTTTGGTCGATGACCCCGATCTCGAGGCCCTGCTTGGTGACGCGGACCTTGCCGGAGAGCAGAAAGTAGAGCCAGGGGTCGGAATCGCCCTCGCGGATGATGGCCTCGCCGTCTTCGTACTCGCGGATTTTGCTCAATTTGAGAAGTTTGCCGAGGCTCTTGGTCTCGAAATTCCGCAGCGCGGAAATAGCCATCAATTTCTGAATGTTCTCGATGTTGTCCTTGAGATACTTCGACTCGATCATCCGGGCCTCCTGCAGCCGCCCTCCCCGCCGCAGCGCAGGGGGTGCCGACCTCATGCAAAATTTTACAACGGAGGCGGTGAAAGCGCAAGCTGAGGGCGGGGCCGCCGGCAGCGGCGGGGCGCGGGGATCAGCACTCTTTTTCCAGGCAATCCTTGCTGACCGTCGCGTCGAAAGGGACCGGGTAGCGGCCGTCGAAGCAGGCCTTGCAGAACTTGCCCTCCGGCTCGGGAACGCCGGTCGATGCGAGCAGCCCGGGAATGCTGAGATAGTGCAGGGTGTCCAGCCCCAGCAGGCGGCGGATCTCCTCCTCGGATTTGCCGGCCGCGACCAGCTCCCCGCGGGTGGAGAAATCGATGCCGTAGTGGCACGGGTGGCGGTGGGGCGGGCCGGCGATGCGCATGTGCACCCGCCGCACCCCCAGTTCGCGCAGCGCCTTGACCCGGGTCTTGACCGTGGTGCCGCGGATAATCGAATCGTCGATGATGATGATCTCCTTGCCCTGCAGCAGCTCCCGCACCGGGTTGAGCTTCACCCGCACCCCGAAGTCCCGCATGCTCTGGGTGGGTTGGATGAAGGTCCGGCCGACGTAGTGGTTGCGGATCATTCCGAGCTCGAAGGGGATCCCCGACTCCTCGGTGTAGCCGATGGCCGCGTAGGTCCCCGAGTCCGGGAAGGGCATGACGAAATCGGCCGCCACCGGCGCCTCCCGCGCCAGCTGCCGGCCCTGGGCCTTGCGCACGAGGTAGACGCTCTGGCCGTCGATGGAGCTGTCCGGCCGCGCGAAGTAGATGAGCTCGAAGATGCAAAGCGCGCGCCGGGGCGCCGCCGGGGTGCGGATGCTGCGCACCCCCTCGCGGGTGATGATGATGATCTCGCCAGGGTCGATCTCGCGCACGAACTGGGCCTCCACCAGATCGAGGGCGCAGCTCTCCGAGGCCAAAACGTGGAATCCGTTGAGCCGCCCGAGGCAGAGCGGCCGGAACCCGTGGGGGTCCCGGATGCCGATCACCTCCCCCCGGCTGGTCAGCATGACCAGTGAGAACGCCCCTTCCAGCCGGCCGACGGAATCGACCAAGGCCTGCTCGAAACCGAGCTTGAGGCTCTTGACGAACAGGTGCAGGAACACCTCGCTGTCCATGGTGGACTGGAAGATGGAGCCGGTCTGCTCGAGCTCCTCCTTGAGGGTGTGGGCGTTGGTGATGTTGCCGTTGTGGCCCACGGCATAGGTCTTGTTGCGGTGCCGGACGATGAACGGCTGGGCGTTGGTGAGGATCGAGCTGCCGGTGGTCGAATAACGCACGTGGCCGATGGCGCAGCAGCCCTCGAGCTCTTCCAGGTGGTTCACGTCGAAGACGTCCGGCACCAGCCCCATGCCCTTGTGCGACACGATGGCCCCGCTGCGGGAGACGGCGATGCCCGCACTCTCCTGGCCCCGGTGCTGCAGGGCGTAGAGGCCGAAATAGGTCATCGCCGCCGCCTCCGGATGGCCGCAGATCCCGAAAATGCCGCAGGACTCCCGCGGCTTGTCGGAGCTATCGCGCGAGCTCAGATGGGTGATCGACATGGCAGTCGCCTCTCGTTTTCAGGCGGCCGGCCGAACAGCGGCCGGTCGACCCTATTCCAACGGAAAATTCTCCTCCAGATTCCACACCCCGCAGGGGCAGGCCCCGGCGCAGAAGCCGCAGCCGATGCAAAGGTTCTCGTCGACGGCGTATTCGTATTCTCCGGCCAGGTCCCGGCGGCTGATGGCGCCCTGCGGGCAGACGGCGACACAGACCCCGCAGTCGCGGCAGGCCCCGCAGGAGAGGCATTGGGAGCCGCACTGGGCGAGGTCGCCGAAGGCGACGATGCGCGGGTCGAAATACTCCAGCGTGACCCGCCGCTGCGCGATCATCTGGCGGCGGAACGGCGCCGGCGTGCGGCCGTCGGATTCGTCGCAGATGGTCTGGGCCACCCGGCGCCCGGCCCCGATCGCCTCGGTCAGCAGCCCGGGCCGCACCAGGTCCCCGATGGCGAAAATCTTCGGGTCGCTGGTGCGCTGCTCCGCGTCGACCTTGACGAACCCGCGCTCGGCGGCGATGCCCGGCGGCAGAAACGAAAGCTCGGGCGCCTCCCCGATGGAGACGATCACCGTGTCCGCGGGGATCAGCTCCCCGTCGGCCAGCCGCACCCCGTCGGCGGTGATCGCCTGCGTGGTCACGGGCCATCGGAACCGCGCGCCGACGGCCTCCGCCGCCCGCCGCTCCTTGCCGAAAGAGGCCGGCTGCTGCACGTCGAGCAGCGTGATCTCCTCCGCCCCCAGCCGGTGGGCTTCGGTGGCGACATCGCAGCCGACGTTGCCGGCGCCGATGATGACCACCCGCTTGCCGCAGACGGCGGAGCCGGCCGTGGCGGCGTCCAGGAAATCCAGCGCCGCCACGGCGCGGTCGATGCCGGGCACCGGCAGCATGCGCGGCCGCTGGGCGCCGGTGGCGAGCACGAGGTAGTCGAAATCCTCGCGCATGTGGGCGATGTCGTCCGCTCCGAGCGGCTGCTGGAGATGAACGTGGGAGAGGACTTCTTTCACGCGGCCGAGCTCCGTGTCGATCACCTCGCGGGGAATGCGGCTCTCAGGGATGACGCGCGTGAATTTCCCCCCCAGCCGCCCCGCGACTTCGTAAACCACGGCCTCGTGCCCGCGCAGCCGCAGCTGCCAGGCGACCGAGAGCCCCGCCGGGCCGCCGCCGATGACCGCGATGCGCTTGCCAATGACCGGCGGCAGCTCGGGGAGCCTCGCGCCGATGCTCGCCTGGCCAATCCGCGTCGTGTCCACCGGCGCCATCGCGGCCATTCCCCGGGTGCAGGACTGCATGCACAGGTTGGGGCACAGATACCCGCAGACGGCTGCCGGGAACGGCGTGTAGGCCAGCGCCAGGTCGACGGCCTCCTCCACCCGCCCCTCGCGGATCAGCTGCCAGCGGCGCTGCACCGGTATCCCCGTCGGGCAGGAGGCCTCGCAGGGGGCCGCGTATTTCTGGTTTTCCCACACCGGGATGAAGCGCCGCAGGGCCCCCGTGGTGATCACCGGGATCACGCTGCGGTCGATGTGCGTCAAGTCGCCGATCAGCCCGCCGCGGCCGAGCTCCGCCTCCCAGCGCTCGCGGTGAAAGGCCGCGATGGAGCGCACCGCACGCCCCGTTTTTTCGTTCGGCTGGCGCGCGACCAGCAGCTGCCAGTGGCTGCGCTCCGAAAAGGGCTTGAGCAGCTCCGGGCGGCTGATTTTTTTGAGGAAACCTCCCAGGTTGGCGGCCAGCCACTCCCAGTCGGGATCGCCGATCGGCGCCATGCGTGCATCCGCTCGGCTGAAGCCCGCATGCGGCCCGCGGAAAAACACTTTGCCGCCCACCATGCCGACCAGCGGCCGGTAGCCCAGGACATTGTCGGGCGCCTGCGCCTCATGACCGCAGACGACGGCGATCCCGCCCGCCATGAATTCGCCGAAATAGTCTCCCACCGAACCGAGCACCCACAGCTCCGGTGCGCTGAAGCGCGGGTTGTGCTTGGTCATGGTCATGCCCCGCGCGCCGATGTTCCCGCCGACGAAGATGCGGCCCTGGGCCATGGCGTTGGCGGTGCCGTTGCCGGCGTGGCCGTGGATGGTGATCTCCGCGCCCGCATTGAGCCAGCCGACGTCGTCGGAGGCCGGGCCGAAGACCTCGATCCGGGTGCCCGGAAACCCCATGGAGCCCACCCGCTGGCCGGGGTGGCCCGTCACCCGTATGGAGACGGTCTCGGCACCGGCGCGCCACAGCCGGCCGCCGATGCCGTGCTGGCCGTAGGCGTCGACCTGCAGCCGGCGGTGGCCGGCGGCCACGGCCGCCTGAATCTGCTCCTCGAGAATCCGTGAACTCACGCGCTCACCGGCCTGCCGGCCGGAGATCGCAACCGGGGATGAACCGTGGTGTTGTCTGGATTCGGTCATATCTCTGCTCCAGCCAGCCCGTTAGCCGGTCGCCGGTCGGCCAGTCGACGGACTGACCCGCAAACCGGCCGACGGGCCGACCCTTTGCTATACGACATACTTGATGCCCAACCGCTCCGCCGTATGGTAATCGTCGACGCCCAGGGCGTCGGACATTCCGATCGGCAGCGAGGTCGACCGGCCGAGGGGCGCCACGATTTTCTTCAGCTCGGTGTCGAAGGAGAGAAACACGTCGACCACCCGCTGGGCCACATCCTCGACGTTCAACCGGCGGTAGAGCCGAGGGTCCTGGGCGGTGATGCCCTTCGGGCACAAGCCGATGTTGCAGATGTTGCAGCGGTCCGTCTCCGAACCCAGGCAGCCGGCCGCCGCCTGCATGATGTATTTTCCGGTCTGGACCCCGCTCGCCCCGAGCATGATCAGGGCGGCCGCGTTGGCGGCGAGGTTGCCGCTCTTGCCGATGCCTCCGCCCGCAAACAGCGGCAGCTGGTTTTGCATGCCGAGCTTGACCAGGTTGAGGTAGCCGTCGCGGATGTTGCTGGCGATGGGGTGGCCCATGTGGTTCATGGAGACGTTGTAGGCCGCGCCCGTGCCGCCGTCCTCGCCGTCGATGGCCAACCCGGCCGCGTAGGGGTTGCGGGTCAGATTGTTCAGCACGGCGAGCGCCGTCGAGGTCCCTGAGATCTTGGGGTAGACCGGAACCCGGAAGCCCCAGGCCATGCTCATGGACTGGATCATCTTGGCGACCGACTCCTCGATCGAGTACTTGGTCTGGTGGGTCGGCGGGCTCGGCAGGTTCACCCCGGCCGGAACCCCGCGGATGGCGGCGATCAGGCGGTTGACCTTGTACCACATGAGCAGGCCGCCGTCGCCGGGCTTGGCGCCCTGGCCGTACTTGATCTCGATCGCGCAGGGGTCCTCCTTCATCGCGGGCAGGGCGTGCAGGATTTCGTCCCAGCCGAAGTAGCCGCTGGCCACCTGCAGGATGACATATTTCAGAAAGCGCGAGCGCAGCAGCCGCGGCGGGCATCCGCCCTCGCCGGTGCACATGCGCACCGGCATGCCCAGCTCCTCGTTCAGGTAGGCCACCCCCATCTGCAGCCCTTCCCACATGTTCGGGGAGAGCGCCCCGAAGGACATGCCGCCGATGATGAGCGGATAGATTTCGCGCACCGGCGGGACCCACCCGTTCTCGCGGATGTGCCGGAGGTTCTGCTCGGGCGGCAGCACCCGGCCGAGCAGCGTGCGCAGTTCGAACTCGTGTCTGCCCGCATCGAGCGCCGGGTCGGTCAGCATGGAGATGCGGATGAATTTCAGCCGGTCGAGCAGAACGCCGGGCGCGTTGCGCCGGCCGCCCCGGCGGCGCGGCTGCCCGCCGCGGTCGATGTGAAAGCGCAGCTTGTCGGCCTCGTCGGCGCGGGCCGGGGCGATGGCGTTGTTGGGGCACACCAGGTTGCACGTGGCGCAGCCGACACAGGCATAGGCCGGGTCGGTCTTCTGGCGGATGCCGTAGTAGGACCGGTAGACGGTGGCGGGGGCCTCCAGAAAGCCGACCGGCGGGTCGAGCCGCCGCATGCGAAAGACCCCGAGCTCGATGGCGTTGACGGGGCAAACGGCGGTGCACTTGCCGCAGAGGGTGCAGGTCTCCTTGTCCCACTGGATCTGCCAGCGCAGGTCCTTGACGCTCAGGGTAGAGGGGGTAATGGGTCTTTCTGGCTGCATATGCGAACCTCCTGGCGGTCGCTGCCGACGACCGCCGTGTCCAGCATCATCGGTTGAAAATCTCTGCTCTTGTCCCGCAGCGGAATGGCGGCGTCCAATCCGCAGATCTCCGATGAAAAAGCGTACATGCCCGGTTTGCCGCCGACCACCCCCGGCCGGAGCTTCTTGCGGTCCTGGACCATGAAGACGCTGCCGTCCGGGAGGCTGCCGATGACGCAGTTGGGGCCGTCGATGATCAGCGGGCGGCAGGAGTGCTTCAGGTGGCGCAGCAGGGAGGCGTCCGGGTGCGCCGCCAGGTCCGCGTCCTGCAGCGGGGTGATCAGGTGCTTGTAGGCCTCGATGCCGAAGCCCAGCGTGGTGCTCATGTAGTGCAGGATGTGGGTGAAGACCTCCGAGTCCGAGTTGTAGCCCACGTAGCCGGGAAACCCGCGCGACTCCAAAAAGGTCCGGATCGGGATGAAGGCCGTGTTCTCGCCGTTGGTCATGCTGGCAAAGCCGTGGATGAAAAACGGGTGGCAGGCGTAGAGGTTGATGGCGTAGTTGGTGTTCTGCCGCCCCTGG